>SKNG01000120.1 GCA_007120685.1 Paracoccaceae bacterium
ATTCTCCTGTTCATGGGGTGCTCCCTCGCTGGCGCCGGCGGCAACCGGCATAGGTGGTGATGTCACCTCCCAGTAGGGCAGCGCCCCTCCACAATTTCCAGCAATTCTATGACTTCACCCCTTGGCCGATCTGCCCGCGCTGGTGCATCAGCGCAAGCTGCGCAGATACGGCGGTGCCGGTGGGTGAGCGGTCCACCTTGCCCGGCTCGATCACTACGGCATGTTTCACTTCTGGCCCCTGTGGCCCGTCCTCTGGTGGGGTGGCGAACAGGCAAAACGAGAGATGCCGCCAATCAGGGTTTTCCGGGTGAGTGAAACCAAGCTGCGCATTGGCCGCTGCAGTGATCCGCGCGCCAAGCGCGGCGATGTCGCGGGCTTCATGCGCGGCCAGTTCCAGCCCCAGCCCACCCGCATCGACCACCACGAAACTGTCACCACCATAGGCCGTGTCGACATGCAGGCTGCCCAGCCCTTCGATTTCCAGCGCTGCGTCAAGCTGGCCTGCGAAAGACGCCACATTGCGCACGAAAATCCGCTGTGCCTTGCCATCCGCACATTCGGCGCGGACATGGATTAGGCCGCCGGGGGCCTCCAGGATCATATGCGTTTCGGGCTCCCGCATTTCGATGATGCCTGTATCAAGCAGCACGGTGGAGACGCAGATCGAGTTCGAGCCGGACATCGGCGGGGTATGTTCCGGCTCCATGATGATGAACCCAATCTGCGCGCGCGGATCCTTGGGCGGCACCAGCAGGTTGATATGGCGAAACACCCCACCGCGCGGTTCATTCAGGACGAAATCGCGCAGGGCGCCGTCTTGATGGATCCAGCGCGCCTGTTCCCACAGCGTCGTCCCCGGCGGCGGCACAACCCCGCCGGTGATCACATCGCCCACTTCACCTTCGGCATGGCAGCCGACAATCTGGATAGCACAGCCAGAGCGCATCAGGCACGATCCTGCAAAGCACCCGGCTCTGTGTGCTGCGCGAAAATTGTCATGGCATCCTCCTTGAGAGATAGTTTGGAAAAACTCTTTCACGCACTGGGGCGATGCGCAGTCAGTTCAGGATGCACGTGCTCCTCTGCGCCGCCCGGGCGAACCTGTGGGTTCATGCGGCAGGAATGCCGGCGGCATAGGGATCCCCCGGGGCGAAATGCAGCACGCTCTCGGCTGTGATCCAAGCGCGACCGCAGACTGTCGGGACAATACCACCGTTTTCGCCCGCGACGTAGCTGAGCCGGTAGGTGCTACCGATGATGCTTTGCTGAAGCCATGGCGCGCCAGCGTCAAGCTGGCCATCTGCCGCCAGACAAGCGAGCAACGCCGATGTGCCCGTGCCGCAGGGCGAGCGGTCATAGCTGCCACTGGGACACAGCACGAAATTGCGCGCGTCCGCGCCCTCGCAGGGGGCCAACAGGATGACATGGTCGATCCAGGCGCCCTGAGCGCCGGTCCAGCCCTGATCCTGTAGCGCTTGGCGGATGCGCAGAGTGGCGTCAGTCAAATGACGGATATTGCCAGGCTGCAGTGCGCAGGGCAGATCGCGGGTGATGAAAAACCAGTTGCCACCCCAGGCAATATCGCCTGTCACGCGGCCCACGCCAGGCACATCAAGGCTGACATCCTTGTGCAGGCGGTAGCTTTCAACATTGGTGATACTGACCTCGTGATCCGAATGCAGTTCGACCGTCACGACACCGACGGGCGTTTCCAGCCTATGCATACCGATCCCGATACGCCCCATATGCGCCAGCGTGATGGCGGTGCCGATCGAGGCATGGCCGCACATGCCCAGATTGCCCGCCGGATTGAAATAGATCACACCGGTCACACAGTCAGGCCGCAACGGCGGCACCAACATCGCGCCCACCATTGCCTCCAACCCACGCGGCTCGCAGATCGCCGACTTGCAGAAATCGCCATGATCACGCGCCAGCCTTGCTGCGCGCTCGCCCACGCTGCCCCCGCCCAGATCCGGCCCGCCCGAGAGGATGACGCGGGTCGGTTCGCCCTCGGTATGGCTGTCGATCACGCGCATTGCAGATGCGGCTCCAACCGCTGCGACCAATCCGCATACCAGCGCTGGAACAGATCAAGCTGCGCCTGCGCAAAGCCGCGCTGGCTGGGGCTGAGTTCATCGGTCGGGTTGATGTTCAGTGCATATTCCTGCTCGCCAAGACAGGTCAGCAAGTATTTGTAATACAGCACCAGATCCGCGCCTTCATCGAAGGAGGACAGCACCGCCATCGCCTGATCAAGCTCCTGCGCCCGCTCCCGCGCGCGCGCATCCCCGCCTGCGGCCTTGCGCGACAAATCCACCAGATGCAGCACTTCGCGCGGCAGAACATTCCCGATCCCGGTGATCGCACCGCAGGCCCCGTAATTCACGAAACCCTCAAAGACCATCGTATCGACGCCGACCATCAATCTGATGGCGGCATCTTTACTGGTGATGAATTCCGCCGCCTGGCGCAGCCCTGCGCGGCCGCCGAATTCCTTGAACCCCACAAGGTTCGGATGTTCCTTGCGCAGCGCAAAGAACAGCTCTGCGCCGGTGGAAAATCCGTAATGGGGGCTGTTGTAGATCACCGCCGGTATATCGGGCGCAGCAGAGAGGATGGCCTTGAAATGGTGGCGCTGCGCCGCGACGGAACTGCCGCGCGACAAGACGCGCGGAATGACCATCAGTGCCTGCGCCCCCACCCTGGCCGCATGGGCGGCATGGGCGACAGCGCTGGCCGTGTTCACAGCGCCCGTGCCCACCATGACCGGCACACCCGCACCAACAAGCCGGGCCACGCCCTCCATCCGGTCGGAATCGCCGATCAGCGGCCAGTCGCCCATGGACCCGCAATAGACCACGCCTGACATGCCAGAAGCGACCAGCGCCTGCCCCTTGCGCACAAGCGCATCATGGTCCGGACTGTGGTCGGATTTGCAGGGCGTCATCAGGGCGGGGATACAGCCATTCAGCATCTCTGTGTTCATGCGGGTCTCGCTTCGATGGAGTTCGCTTGAGGTAACCATACAGACTCCCTTATTGGATACAATATACGCTTTCGGCGCTTCCCCTCTCGCCCGGCACTGTGTAAGAGATCATCAGGAGCGAAAAATGATGAAGATTCAGACTTATGACATATCCAGGACGGCATCGGCGGCAACGCTGATTTTCGACGCCATTCGTGAGGCAATCATCAAGGGGGACCTGACACAGGGCGAGCCCTTGCGTCAGGAAGACATCGCACGCGCCTTCAATGTCAGCCGCATCCCGGTGCGCGAGGCGTTGCTGAAGCTCGAGCAACACGGACTGATCACCTCGCAGCGCTACAAGGGGGCAGTCGTTGCGGGTCTGTCGCTGGCGGAGGCTAGTGAGATCTTCGAGTTTCGCGCCTTGCTGGAACCAGAAGTCATCCGCCGCGCCGTCCCGCATATGTCGCCCCAGATTCTGGAAGAGGCGGCGCAGTGCTGCGAGGCCTTTGCCCGGGCAGATGACCCAATGCAATGGGGCGACCTGAACCGACGCTTCCACACCACGCTCTATGCCGCAAGCGGCCTGCCCTATCATCTGGAAGTGCTCAACAAGGCGATGGATCGGATCGACCCCTATCTGCGCGCGCAACTATTGCTCAGCGACGGGATGCAGCGCGCCAATCGCGAACATCACCTGATCGTCGATGCCTGCAAGTCCGGGCAAGCCGACATGGCCGCGGACCTGACACGCCAGCATATCCTCGGCGCACAAGAGTCGCTGTCGCGGTATTGGCAGAAGTGACGCTGCACCGCATGTGAATGACCGCTGAATGACCGCTTCGACGACGCTGCAATACAGCATGCGACAGTGTAACGAACGGCAGGTGTGGGCCGGGTGCGTTGATCAACGATGGCTGGCTCGCTGCCCGACCCACCCGAAAGGAAACGGCTCCAGCGCCCGCGCCAGCGTCACCTCCAGCCCCTGCCGCCCGTCCAGGATCGCCTCGACTATGTCGGGCACGAGCAGTGTCACGCGCAGGACGCGAGTGAAGTAGGACGGCGCGATGCCCTCACGCTACACCAGTTCGGCGATGGTGGCGAACTTGCCCGCTTCCAGCATGCACTTCCGACGGAAGGCACGCGCGAGGGCCTTCACGAGGGTTTCGCCGGGCCGCCTCCGCGCGGACGCGCCCTCGGTGAGCGCGATCTCCTTGCGCCCGCCGCGCTTCACGACATGGAACGTCACCGTCTCGGGGGTCGGCGGCGCGCGTGTCACGCCGCTTCCTTGATACCGCCAGCCGGCATCTCGCGGGCCAGACCGCCGGGCCCGTCGACGCGGAGGCGCATGTTGAGCCCGTCCGTGCCGATGTCAACACGCTCGACCGGCAGCGCCACGATGCGGGCCTGTTCGGCAGGGAAGAGTTTATCCCACAGCGGGTCGAAAAGCTGCAACGCCGCACGGGCGCCGGGCTCGGTGATGTCGTCGGCGTGAAGGCAAAGGGCTACGCCGCCAGCCCCCGTACCGCCCTCGATCTGCTCGCCCGCATCCAGCGGCACCTGGCAAGGATCGGAGAGCGCGGTCGGCGGCCTGTGCAACACAACCCCCGAACCACTGGAGATCTTCGACACCCTGAGCCTGCCAAAACCCTCCTGACAACCCCGCCTCGTCACAAATCGGCCCCTCTCGCCATAGCAATATCAATGGCTAAGCTTTTCTTGCTGTCGAACTTGTGAGGCCCGGGTGGTTCTGCTTTTCCAGACCTCCTCTCATTTCAGGCAACTAACCTCGACAATCCTTGAAAAATGACATTCACTTAAGCAATGACAACGCTCTGCAGCACCATCGGCCTGCCCGCGCGACGACACCGCCCCATAACGACCACCGAGAAGACGACGATGACGACCGGACCTGATCCGAAGAACGCCACCACGCCAGCGCTGCAAGCGCCAATCGCGTGGCGGGTGGTTCGGCTGGCGTCGCTCCCCGCGGCGGGGCCGCTGCCCTGATGACGAGCGACAGCGCAGAAACGCAGTTGGCGGAAGGCCGCGCCGCCCCCGGTCTGCACCTGTCAGAGGAAGCGGGGCGCGTGCTGCACCTGTCCGGGCGGCTGGAACTGGCGCAGATCGCCGCGCTGCAGGACGGGCTGGCCGCGCTGCCGTCTGACGCCCCGCTGACCGTGGACATGGCGCAGGTCCAGACGCTGGACACCGCCGGCGCCTGGGCA
The DNA here is from genome assembly GCA_007120685.1 of Paracoccaceae bacterium. Taxonomy (GTDB): domain Bacteria; phylum Pseudomonadota; class Alphaproteobacteria; order Rhodobacterales; family Rhodobacteraceae; genus Pararhodobacter. The sequence continues at coordinate 5,197 of SKNG01000120.1, forward strand.
CTGGCGGTGCTGGCCGCGCGCCACCGCGCCGCAGGGCAGGAGGTGAACTGGCACAACGCCCGGCCCCATCATGCCGCGCTGCTGGACACCGTCATCGGCGCCTTGCCGGACGAGGCGAAGGAGGCGCCGCCGCGCCCCGGCCTGACCGACCGGCTAGAAAGCATCGGCAAGACAAGCGTGGCGGGGGTGACGTTCCTGCTGGAACTTCTTGCCATGCTTGGCCTTTTCGCCGACCGGCTGGTGCGTGCGCTGATCCGGCCACGGGAATTCCGGCTGACCTCGCTGGTGCATCACTGCCACGAGGTGGGCGTGAAGGCCGTGCCCATCGTGGTGCTGATGGCCTTCCTGATCGGGGTCGTGCTGGCCTTTCAGGGCAGCAGCCAGCTGCGCCAGTTCGGGGCCGAGGTCTTTGTGGTCGATCTGATCGCCATCTCGGTGCTACGCGAGCTGGGCATCCTGCTGACCGCGATCATCGTGGCCGGGCGCACGGCATCGGCCTTCACCGCCGCCATCGGCTCGATGAAGATGCGCGAGGAGGTGGACGCGATGCGCACCCTGGGCCTGGACCCGGCGCAGGTGCTTTTCGTGCCGCGCATCCTGGCGCTGCTTTTGATGCTGCCGATCCTGGGGCTGATTGCCAATGTCGCCGGCCTGTTTGGCGGCGCGCTGATGTCCTGGGTTGAACTGGGCCTGTCTCCGGGCATGTTCCGCACCAGGCTGGTCGAGGGGATTTCGGTCACTCACGTGTTGGTGGGCCTGTCCAAGGCGCCGGTCTTTGCGCTGATCATCGGCGTGGTCGGCTGCCACGCCGGCATGAAGGTCAAAAGCAACGCCGAATCGCTGGGGCAGATGACCTCGGCGGCGGTGGTCACGGCGATCTTTGCGGTGATCGTGGCGAATGCGGCGTTTTCCGTCTTCTTCGCGCAGATCGGGGTCTGAGGGCGATGGCGGAACCAGAAATCGCCATCCGCATCCGGGGTCTGTGCACCCGCTTCGGCACCCATTCGGTGCATGAGGGGCTGGAACTGGACGTGCGGCGCGGCGAGATCCTGGGCGTTGTCGGCGGCTCCGGCACCGGGAAATCGGTCCTGCTGCGCACCATCGTCGGCCTGCAGCAGCCGGCCGAGGGCGAGATCACCGTGCTGGACACCACCCTTTCCACCGCCTCTGACGCCGAACGCCGCGCGTTGGAGCGGCGCTGGGGCGTCATGTTCCAGGATGGGGCGCTGTTTTCGGCCCTGACGGTGCGCGAAAACGTCGAAGTGCCGCTTCTGGGCGTGCCGGGCCTGCCGGCGGCCACGCGCCGCGCCCTCGCCGATCTGAAGATCGCCATGGCCGGGCTGAAACCCGTGGCGCGGGACAAGTTCCCGTCCGAGCTTTCCGGCGGCATGCGCAAGCGGGCCGGGCTCGCGCGCGCCCTTGCGCTGGACCCCGATATCGTGTTCCTCGATGAACCCACGGCCGGGCTTGACCCCATCGGCGCGGCGGATTTCGACACGCTGATCCGCCAATTGTCGCGCAGCCTGGGCCTGACGGTGTTTCTGGTAACCCATGATCTGGACACGCTGCACGCAACCTGCGACCGTGTTGCGGTGCTGGCGGAAAGGCAGGTGCTGGTGACCGGCACCATGGCCCAGATGCTGGAGGTAGAGCACCCCTGGGTCCGCGATTATTTCCACGGGCCGCGCGCCCGGGCCGCGCAGGCCGATGCCGCGGCCCATGCAACAGACAAGGCATAGTGCCATGGAAACGCGCGCAAATTTCGTCCTTATCGGCGCCTTCGTCCTGTCTGGCCTGCTGGGCGGCGTGGCCTTCGTGCTGTGGTTCGCACAGGTCCAGCTTGATCGGGCCTTTGCCTATTACGACATCAGTTTCGACAGCGTCTCGGGGTTGTCGCGGGCGTCCGACGTGCGCTTTTCAGGCCTGCCAGTGGGCCAGGTGGTGGATGTGCGCCTCTCGCCGGAACGGGACGGCACCATCCGTGTGCGGATCGAGGTCGATGCCGATACACCGATCCGCGCCGACAGCGTCGCCACGATCGAGGCGCAGGGCGTGACCGGCGTCTCCTTCGTGGGCATAACGGCGGGCAGCCGGGACAGCCCGCTTCTGACCGATGCGCCAGAGGATATCCCCACCATCCGGGCCGGCCGCTCAGTCCTGCAGTCCCTGACCGAGGATGCGCCGGAGCTGATTACCGAGGTGCTGGAAGTGGCGCGCGCGGTCGGCGAATTCCTGGGCGAAGCCAACCAGCAGCGGGTGGCGGCGATCCTGGCCAATGCCGAATCGGCCTCGGAGAATTTCGCCGAGGCGCTCGACGATTTCGCCGATGTATCGGCCACCATCGCCACCGCCGCCGCCGATATCGCCGCCTTCACCACCCAGCTTGACGACATCGCCACCGCCGCGACCCGCACCCTGCAAGAGGCCGACACGGCGCTGGCCGCCTTCACCAGCTTCGCAGGCCAGGCCGAAGAGACGCTGGCGGCGGGCGATTCGCTGGTCACGGCGGCAACCATGGCCTTCGGGTCGGCCGATGCCTTTCTGCTGGACGATCTGCCGGTCTTCGTGGACGAGTTGCGCCGCACCAACGAAGCCCTGCTTGCCCAGATCGACGCGCTGGGCGGCGAGGCCAGCGCGATGCTGGCCGAGTTCGGCGGCGTCGGCGCCGAGGCCGGCGCCCGGCTGGCAGAGGCGCAGGCCACCATCGCCGCCGCCGACGCGGCACTGGCCGGTGTCGCCGACACGCTGGCTGGGATCGACCGCGCCACCGATGGTGTCGATGGCTTCCTGCGCGGCGAGGCGACCCGGCTGGTCGAGGATGCGCGCGGCGCCATCGACGTGGCCACCGGCACGCTGCGCGAAACCGATGCGGCGCTCGATGCCTTCAC
>SKNG01000171.1 GCA_007120685.1 Paracoccaceae bacterium
AGGCCGCGCCCCCCTCCCCGGCCCCCACGACAACCGACAATGTCATCTGGCTGGCCTGCGCCGAGAAGGAGTTGAAGAACATCCCCTTCTTCGTGCGCGGCAAGGCCAGGCGCAATACCGAGGCTTTCGCCAGCCAGCAGGGCCTCAGCGAAATCAGCGTCGACACGCTCTACGAGGCCAAGGCGCATTATGCTCGATAGGGCCCCCATAACCCCGGCCGTGCGCCCCTACCGCTTCGTCGTGGTCACGCTCGATGCCCATGCCGCCGGCCCCGCCGCGCGCGTCCTGCCGCGCCTCGCGGCCGATTTCCCGGGGCTGGAGGTTTCCATCCATGCTGCCGCCGAATGGGCCGGCAACCCCGCCGCCCTGGCCGAGGCGCGCCAGGACATCGAACGCGCCGATATCGTCGTCGCCAACCTGCTGTTCATCGAGGAACACATCACCGCCGTCCTGCCGCAGCTGACCGAGGCGCGGGCGCGGGCCGATGCCTTCATCGGCGTCATCGCCGATCCGCAGATCGTGAAACTCACCCGGATGGGCGATCTGGACATGGCCGCGCCGCCCTCGGCGCTGGGCAAGCTGATGAAGAAGCTGCGCGGCTCCAAGGACGGCAAGCCGGCGTCCGGCGAGCGTCAGATGGCCCTGCTGCGCCGCTTGCCGAAAATCCTGAAGTTCATCCCCGGCAAGGCCCAGGACCTGCGCGCCTGGTTCCTGTCGATGCAATACTGGCTGGGCGGCTCCGACGACAATATCGAGGCGATGATCCGCTTCCTGGTGGCCCGCTACGCCCGCCGCCCGGAATGGCGCCAGGTCCAGGCCGCCGCGCCCGTCGATTACCCCGATGTCGGCCTCTACCACCCCGACGCCGCCGACCCGCAGCACGGCCGCATTACCACCGATATCAGCCGCCTGCCCCGCCCCGCCAACCCTCGCGGCACCGTGGGCCTGTTGATGATGCGCTCCTATGTCCTCGCCTCGGACACCGCGCATTACGACGCCGTGATCCGCGCGCTGGAGGCGCAGGGCCTGGCCGTCATCCCCGCCTTTGCCAGCGGGCTCGATGGCCGCCCGGCGATCGAGGCTTATCATCAGGGCCAGATCGACGCGCTGATCTCGCTGACCGGCTTCAGCCTGGTCGGTGGCCCCGCCTATAACGACAGCCCGGCGGCGGTGGACACGCTGACCCGGCTGGACGTGCCCTATCTGGCCGCGCATCCGCTGGAATTCCAGACGCTGGGCCAGTGGGCAGATACCGCCGGCGGCCTCGGCCCGGTGGAAACCACCATGCTGATCGCGCTGCCGGAAATCGACGGCGCCACCTGCCCCACTGTCTATGGCGGGCGCCACGGGATCGACGGTTGCGCGGGCTGCCCCACCGGCTGCCACGCGGCGGACACGCAGAACGCCAAGGCCATGGCCCCCTGCCCAGAACGCATCGCCAATCTGGCCGACAAGGCCGCGCGCATTGTCGCCCTGCGCCGCCGGCAGGTTGCCGAGCGCAAGATCGCCGTGGTGCTGTACGGCTTCCCGCCCAATGCCGGCGCCGTGGGCACCGCCGCCTATCTGTCGGTGTTCGAGAGCCTGTTCAACACCCTGCACGCCATGGCCGCGCGCGGCTACGCACTCACCCCGCCCGAAAGCGTGGACGCGCTGCGCGCGGCCGTGCTGCAGGGCAACGCCGCCCGTTACGGCATGCCCGCCAATGTCGCCGCCCACATGCCCGCCGACCGGATGGTGCAGGACAATCCCTGGCTGTCAGAGGTCGAAGCCGTCTGGGGCCCCGCCCCGGGGCGCGAGCAATCGGACGGGCGCGGCGTCTTCGTGCTGGGGGCGCAGTTCGGCAATGTCTTCGTCGGCATCCAGCCCACGTTCGGCTACGAGGGCGACCCGATGCGGCTCTTGTTCGAGAAAGGCTTCGCACCGACCCATGCCTTCACCACCTTCTACCGCTGGCTGCGCGAGGATTTCGCCGCCGATGCGGTGCTGCATTTCGGCATGCATGGCGCGCTGGAATTCATGCCGGGCAAACAGGCCGGCGTCGGCCGCACCTGCTGGCCCGACCGGCTGATCGGCAACCTGCCCAATATCTACCTCTATGCCGCCAACAACCCCTCCGAGGCGACGCTGGCCAAGCGGCGCTCGGGCGCCGTGACCGTCACCCATCTGACCCCGCCCCTGGCGCAGGCGGGCCTTTACAAGGGGCTGGCCGAACTGAAGGACAGCCTGACCCGCTGGCGCGGGATGGCGCCCGAGGCACCCGAGCGCGGCGAGCTGGAAACCCTGATCGCCGAGCAGGCGGCGGCGGTCGATCTGAAGGGCGCGCCGGGCGATCTGTGGCTGAAACTGCTGGAGACCGAGGACGCGCTGATCCCGGACGGGCTGCATGTGCTGGGCAAGCCCATGGACGCCGAGACCCGCGCCGCGATGACCGCACCGATGCTGGCCGACCCGGAAGCCCGCGCAAGGGCCGAGGAATGGCTTTCGCAGGATCACGAGATCCCGGGCGTGCTGCGAGCGCTCGATGCCCGCTTCATCCCGCCCGTGCCCGGCGGCGACCTGATCCGCGCGCCGGAAATCCTGCCCACGGGCCGCAACATCCATGCCTTCGATCCCTTCCGCATGCCCACCGAATTCGCCCTGCGCGACGGGGCGGCACAGGCGAAACGGCTGCTGGAGGCGCATGACGGGCTGCCGCGCACGGTGGCGATGGTGCTCTGGGGGTCGGACAACATCAAATCCGACGGCGGGCCGATCGCCCAGGCGCTGGCCCTGATGGGCGCGAAGCCGCGGTTTGACAACTATGGCCGGCTGTCCGGCGCCGATCTGATCCCGCTGGCCGAGCTTGGCCGGCCGCGCATCGATGTGGTGATGACGCTCTCGGGCATTTTCCGCGACCTCTTGCCCTTGCAGACCCGCATGCTGGCCGAGGCCGCCTGGAAAGCCGCCACGGCCGAAGAGCCCGAGGCGCAGAACTTCATCCGCGCCAATGCCATGGCCTTTGCCGCCGAGATGTGCTGCGACATGGAGACGGCGGCGCTGCGGGTATTTTCCAACGCCGAGGGTGCCTACGGGTCGAACGTCAACATGCTGGTCGATGGCTCTGCCTTTGGCGAGGAGGACGAGCTGGCCGACGCCTATGAGGCGCGCAAAAGCTATGCCTATGGCCGCAACGGCAAGCCCATCAAGCAGGGCGCGCTGTTGCAGAAGACGCTGGCAACGGTCGATCTGGCCTATCAGAACCTCGAATCGGTCGAACTGGGGGTCACCACGGTTGACCATTATTTCGACACGCTGGGCGGCATCGCCCGCGCCGTGCGCCGTGCGCGCGGGGGGACAGAGGCGCCGGTCTATATCGGCGACCAGACCCGGGGCGCGGGCAAGGTGCGCAGCTTGCGCGAACAGATCGCGCTGGAGACCCGCTCGCGCAGCCTGAACCCGCGCTTCTTCGAGGGGCTGTTGAAGCATGGCGCCGAGGGCGTGCGGCAGATCGAGGCGCAGGTGACCAACACCATGGGCTGGTCGGCGACCACCGGCACCGTGGACCCTTGGGTCTATCAGCGCCTGTCGGAAACCTTCGTGCTGGATGACGCGATGCGCCGGCGTCTGGCCGACCTGAACCCGCAGGCGAGCGCCCGGATGGCGGGCCGCCTGCTGGAGGCATCGGACCGCGACTACTGGGCGCCCGATGCCGAGACGCTGGCCGCCCTGCAGGCAGCAGCGGACGAGATCGAGGACCGGGTAGAGGGGATTGCGGCGCAATGACCGTGCCTTTGCTCATTCAAGCCGGCGGAGCCGGGGGGCCAGCCCCCCGGACCCCCCGGCGTATTTCTGGCAAGATGAAAGGGGCACGCCCATGAGCCCGAGAGATGACATTCCCAGCCTGCGCGGACAGGATGGCGAGGGGTCGGTGCAGGTGCACATGGATCCCAGCCAGAAAATCGAGGGCGCCAAGGTGTTCTCGGTCTACGGCAAGGGGGGGATCGGCAAGTCGACGACCAGTTCCAACCTGTCGGCGGCCTTTGCCCAGATGGGCAAGCGGGTGCTGCAGATCGGCTGCGACCCGAAGCATGACAGCACCTTCACCCTGACCGGGCGGCTGCAGCCGACGGTGATCGACATCCTGAAGGAGGTGGATTTCCACCCCGAGGAGCTGCGCCCCGAGGATTACGTGACCGAAGGCTGGGGCGGCGTGATGTGCGTCGAGGCGGGCGGGCCGCCCGCGGGCACCGGCTGCGGCGGCTATGTGGTGGGGCAGACGGTGAAGCTGCTGAAACAGCACCATCTGCTGGAAGAGACCGATGTGGTGATCTTCGATGTGCTGGGCGATGTGGTCTGCGGCGGGTTTGCAGCGCCCCTGCAGCATGCCGACCGCGCGGTGATCGTCACCGCCAATGATTTCGATTCGATCTATGCGATGAACCGGATCATCGCCGCCGTGCAGGCCAAGTCGGCGAATTACAAGGTGCGGCTGGCCGGCTGCATTGCCAACCGCTCCCGCGAGACGGACGAGGTGGACCGATTCTGCGAGAAGGTGGGCTTCAACCGCATCGGCCACATGCCGGATGTGGATGCGATCCGCCGGAGCCGCCTGAAGAAGAAGACGCTCTTCGAGATGGACGCGGATGAGGACATCCTGGCCTGCCGCGCCGAATACCTGCGTCTGGCCGAGACGCTGTGGCGCGGCACCGATCCGCTGGCGCCGCAGCCGCTGCCGGACCGCGATATCTTCGAGCTGCTGGGATTCGATTGATGCGCGAACTGGCCTCTCCCAGCTATGCGGGCACCCGGGACCGGGTGGCGGGCTATTTCGATGGCACCGCGACGCGGGTCTGGGAGCGTCTGACCTCTGACGCGCCGGTCAGCCGCATCCGCCAGACCGTCCGCGAGGGGCGCGACGCGATGCGCGCGCAGATGCTGGCGCAGCTGCCCGTTGACCTGAGTGGCGCGCGGGTGCTGGATGCGGGCTGCGGCACCGGGGCGATGGCCACTGAGCTGGCCGCGCGGGGGGCCGAGGTGGTGGCGGTGGATATCTCGCCGAAACTGGTCGATATCGCCCGCGTCCGGCTGCCCGAAGGCATGCCGGGACGGGTGGACTTCCGCGCCGGCGACATGCTGGACGCGGGCCTGGGCCGGTTCGACGCCGTGATGGCGATGGACAGCCTGATCTATTACACCCGCCCCGATCTGGAAGCCGCGCTGCAGAGCCTGAGCGCCCGCGCAGGCCGGATCGTCTTTACCGTCGCCCCGCGCACACCGCTGCTGATGGCGATGTGGCAGGCCGGGCGGCTGTTCCCGCGCGCCGACCGTTCGCCGGTGATGATCCCGCATGACTGGCGCCGCCTGCAGGTGGCCGGGCTGGGCCGTGTGGGGCGGATTTCGCGCGGTTTCTACATCTCTGAGTGTCTGGAGGTGCAGCCATGATCATCCCCAAGGCCATGTTCGCCCAGCTGGGCACGCGCTGGCTGCCCTTTGCCGATGCAGCATCCGAGGGGCTGCCGCTGAGCCAGATTCTGCGGCTGAGCCTTTTCCAGATCTCGGTCGGCATGGCGACGGTGCTGCTGCTGGGCACACTGAACCGGGTGATGATCGTCGAATTGTCGGTCGCGGCCTCGGTGGTGGCCTTCATGATTGCGCTGCCGGTGCTGGTGGCGCCGTTCCGGGCGCTGCTGGGCTTCCGGTCGGACACGCATCGTTCCGCCATCGGCTGGAAGCGCATTCCCTATCTGTGGTTCGGCAGCCTGTGGCAGTTCGGCGGGCTGGCGATCATGCCCTTCGCACTGATCGTGCTCTCCGGCGACAATGTCTATGACGTGCCCTTCGCGGGCGAGGTGCTGGCGGCGCTGGCCTTCCTGATGACCGGCCTTGGCCTGCACATGACCCAGACCGCCGGCATCGCGCTGGCGGCCGACCGCGCCGATGACGAAACGCGGCCGCGGGTGGTGGCGCTGCTTTATGTCACCTTCCTGGTCGGCATGGGGATTTCCGCGCTGATCGTCGGCTGGCTGCTGCGCGATTTCAGCGAATTGCAACTGATCCGCGTGGTGCAAGGCTGCGCCGTGGTCACCATCACGCTGAACCTGATCGCGCTGTGGAAGCAGGAAAAGGTGCGCCCGATGACGCGGGAAGAGCGTGAGGCGCCGCGCCCGGCCTTCCGCGATGCCTGGGCCGATTACATCAAGGGCGGGCAGGCCGGACGGCTGCTGGCGGTGGTGTTCCTGGGCGGGCTGGCCTTCAACATGCAGGACGTGCTGCTGGAACCCTATGGCGGCGAAATCCTGGGCCTGTCGGTTTCGGCCACCACCATGCTGACGGCGGCCTGGGCCTCGGGGGCGCTGCTGGGCTTCTGGTTCGCCGCGCGCTGGATGGCGCGGGGCCATGACCACGCCAGGCTGTGCGCACGCGGCCTCCTGATCGGCGTCGTGGCCTTTTCGGCGGTGATTTTCGCCGCGCCCATGGGCTCGACCGTGCTGTTCTTCGCCGGCGCCTTCGGCATCGGTCTGGGCGCCGGGCTGTTCGCGGTCTCGACCCTGATCATGGCGATGGAGATGCCGCGCCGGGGCATTGTCGGCGGCGGGCTGGCGCTGGGCGCCTGGGGTGCTGCGCAGGCCACTGCCGCCGGGCTCGCCGTCGCGCTGGGCGGCGGCATCCGCGATGCCGTGCAGGGCGCGGCCAATGCCGGCTGGCTGGGCGAGGGGCTGATGACCCCGGATATCGGCTATTCCGTCGTCTACCATATCGAGATCGGCCTGCTGTTTGTCACCCTCGCCCTGCTGGGCCCGCTGGTCAGCGCGCGACCGGTCACCCCGAAACCGCAACAGAACACCAAACCGCAACGGATCGGCCTTGCCGATTTCCCGACCTGATCTCACGGAGGACTGAACAATGGACGCTCCCTATGGCTGGATCTTCTTCGGCAATTTCGACCTTGCCCTTGTCTCGCTCTACATCTTCTGGCTCTTCTTCGCCGGGTTGATCTACTACATCCAGCGCGAGAACATGCGCGAGGGCTACCCGCTGGAAAACGAGGACGGCACGCCCGCCAATTCGCTCCTGCCGGTGCCCGAGCCGAAGACCTTTGACCTTTATCACGGCGGCCAGTTCCAGGCGCCCAACAACGAGCGCGAGACGCGCGAGTTGGCGCTGGCCCGCACCGCCGAAAACGGCGGCTTCCCGTTCGAGCCGACCGGCGACCCGATGGCCGATGGCGTGGGTCCGGCCTCTTACGCGATGCGCAAGGATGTGCCGGAACTGGACGCGCATGGCCATGCAAAGATCCAGCCGATGGCGGTGGTGGGCGATTTTGCTGTTGCCGCAGGGCGTGATCCGCGCGGCCTGAAGGTCATGGCCAATGACCTGCGCTCTCCGGGCAAGATCAGCGACATGTGGGTCGATGTGCCCGAACAGCTGATCCGCTATCTGGAAGTGACGCTGGAGGATGGCAGCAAGCGGCTGGTGCCGATGCCGCTGGCGACGGTGAAACCCAACCAGGTGGTGGTGAAGGCGCTGGACGCCGACAGCTTTGCCGGCATCCCGAAGACGGCTGCCGCCGACAAGGTGACCAAGCTGGAGGAGGACAAGATCTCCGGCTACGTCGCCAGCGGCTGGATGTACGCGCGGGACAAGAAGCCCTCGCAGATGAAGGCGCTGGGCGAGCTGTTCTGAGCCGCCCCTGCCCGTTGACTTGACCGAAAGGACCGACCCATGAGCCATGACGATTTCGCCTTCGAGCCCGTTCCCGGCCTGCCCGAGCGGCCCCCGGCGAGTGAGCAAGTGCTGTGGCAGGGTCGGCCCGATACCTGGACCCTGGCGCGCGAGGCCTTCCGCATCCACTGGATCACCGGCTATTTCGTGGTGATCGTGGCCTGGCGCGCCGGGGTCGGCGCGGCGGAGGCCGGGCTGGCCGGCGCCATCGCCTTCGGCCTGCCCTATGTGGGCCTGGCCGTGGCGGCCTTTGCGGTGGTCTATGCGCTGGCCTGGGTGCAGGCGCGCGCCACCGTCTACACCATCACCACCGCCCGCGTGGCCATGCGCATCGGCGCGGCGCTGCAGGTGACGCTGAACCTGCCCTTCCGCCAGATCGC
>SKNG01000246.1 GCA_007120685.1 Paracoccaceae bacterium
GACCCCACGGCCTGGCTGACCCAGACCCTCGAGCGCATCGCCAACCAATGGCCAAGCGCCGAAATCGACGCCCTCATGCCCTGGAACTACACGCCCTGAACGGCCTCAGCTTCCCGCTTACTCCGCTTCGCGGACTCCCCCGGGATATTTTTAGAGCAAAGAGGGTGCAGCGCGCTCCCGGGTCAGAGGAGGGCGCGTACCCGTGCAGCGGCGTTCTCGGCGGTGATGCCGAATTCGCGGTATAGCACCTCTGCCGGGGCCGAGGCGCCAAAGCCCGTCATGCCCAGGAAATCGCCTCGCCGCGCGCCTTCGCCCAGCAGCCAGCGGTCCCAGCCCGCCGCGCGCACACCAGCCTCGACCCCCAGCCGCACCGACCCCGCACCAAGCACGCGCCGCCGATACGCCTCGGGCTGGGCGGCGAACAGCTCCATACAGGGCATCGACACCACCCGCGTGCCGATCCCCTCGGCCTGCAGCAGATCGCGCGCGGCCAGCGCCACATGCACCTCGGACCCGGTGGCGATCAGCACCGCGCGGCGCTTGCCCTCGGCCTCGGCCAGCACATAGCCGCCCTGCGCCGTGAGGTTGCGCGAAGCATGCTTTCGGCGCACCGCCGGCACGCCCTGCCGGGTCAGCGACAGCACCGACGGCGTGGTCTTTTGCGCCAGCGCCAGTTCCCAGGCCTCGGCCACCTCGACCAGATCGGCGGGGCGGAAGACCAGCGTGTTGGGCGTCGCCCGGCTGATCGCCAGATGCTCGACCGGCTGATGCGTCGGCCCGTCCTCGCCCAGCCCGATACTGTCATGGGTCATCACATAGACCACCGGCACGCCCATCAGCGCCGACAGCCGCATCGAGGGGCGGGCGTAATCGGTGAAGGCCATGAAGGTGCCGCCATAGGGCCTTATGCCGCCATGCAGCGCCATGCCGTTCATCGCCGCGGCCATGCCATGCTCGCGGATGCCGTAATGCACATGCCGGCCCTTGCGGTTCTCGGGGCTGAAGACGCCCAGCCCTTCGGTCTTGGTGTTGTTCGATCCGGTCAGGTCGGCCGAGCCGCCGATCGTCTCGCCCAGAAGCGGGTTGATCACGCCCAGCACCTTTTCGGATGCCGCCCGCGTGGCCAGTTTCGGCGCCGCCTCGGCCGCCTCCTTCTTCAGCTTGCGCAGCGCGGCGGGCAGCTTGCGGGGCATATCGCCGGCAAAGACGCGCGTGAACTCGGCCCTGCGTCCGGCCGGGGCCGCTTCCAGCCGCGCCTCCCAGGCCGCGCGCGCCTCGGTGTCGCGGCGGCCCACGGCCTCCCACCAGCCCTTGATATCGGCGGGAGTGACAAACGGGTCATGCGCCCAGCCATAGGCGGCGCGGGTATCTGCGATCAGTTGCGGATCGGTCAGTGCGCCATGGCCCTTGGCGGTATCCTGCGCGCTCGATCCCAGCGCGATATGCGTCTTGCAGGCCACCATCGCCGGGCGCGGGCTGGCCTTGGCCGCGGCCAGCGCGCGATCGATATCTTCCGGGTCATGCCCGTCGCAGTCGAACACATCCCAGCCGGCGGCGGCAAACCGCGCCTTCTGGTCGGTCACGCAGGCAATATCCACCCGCCCGTCGATGGTGATCCCGTTGTCATCCCAGAGCACGATCAGCCGTGACAGTTGCTGGCGACCGGCCAGCCCGATGGCCTCGTGACTGACCCCTTCCATCAGGCAGCCGTCCCCGGCAATGACCCAGGTGAAATGGTCCTGCAGCTTTGGCCCGAACCGCGCCCGCAGCGCCTCTTCGGCCATGGCGAAACCCACGGCATTGGCAAGCCCCTGGCCCAGCGGGCCGGTCGTGGTCTCTATCCCCTTGGCGTGGCCGTATTCCGGATGGCCCGCCGTGATCGACCCCCATTGGCGGAAGTTGCGGATCTGATCCAGCGTCATGTCGGCATAACCGGTCAGGTGCAAAAGCGCGTAGAGCAGCATCGAGCCATGCCCGGCCGACAGGATGAAGCGGTCCCGGTCCGGCCAGTCCGGCGCGCTGGAGTCGAATTTCAGGTGCCGGTCGAACAGCACGGTGGCGACATCGGCCATGCCCATCGGCATGCCGGAATGGCCGGAATTGGCGGCGGCGACGGCATCCATGGCCAGCATGCGGATGGCGCAGGCGCGCTGCCAATGGTCGGGGTGCTGGGTTCTCAGCGTGGCGATATCCACGGGCAGGCATCCTTTTCAAACCGGGTTCGGCGCGTCATAACAGGCTATGGTGCAAGATCAAGCGCATGCAGGCGGCTATTGACATGGGGTTGGTTGGAATGGTCGGGGAATGGGCGTAGTCTTCCGGCAATCCATGTCCGCCCCGCAGGGCGCGACGATTCGGCGCTGCCGCGTCTGCGGTCAGGAGGAGCGTGAATGAGCGATATCGCGGCACTGGAACGCAGGCTTTCGGGCGCGCTGGAGCGCATCGCCAAGGGGCTGGAACGGCAGGCCCGGATGCCTGCCACCACCCCGGCGCCTGACCCCGAGGCGCCGGATCAGGCGAAACTGCGCGAGGCGCTGGAGAAGGAGCGCGCGGCCAATGCGCAGCTTTCCGAGCGCGTGCATCAGGTCAGGCAGCGCCAGGAGACCACCATCGCCCAGATGGAGCGGCGGCTGGCACGGCTGACCGAGCAGCTGGATCTGCAAAGCATGGAAATGCTGCGGCTCAAGAAGGCCAATGCGCGGCTGATGGAGGCCAACCAGGCGCTGCGCGAGGCCAGCGAGGCGGGGGCGGTCGAATCGAAGCTGGTCAACCGCTCGATCGCGGCAGAGCTGGAGGCGCTGCAGGCCGAGCGGCGCGCCGAGATGGCCGAGATGGAGGAAATCCTGGCCGAACTGAAACCGCTGCTGATCACCGAGACCCGCGACGCCTGACCTGCCGAGAGGAAAGCGCATGCCCGACGAAACCATCACCATCGGCAACAAGACCTTCGAGGTGGCCTGCCAGGAAGGCGAGGAGGCCTATCTGCACGCCGCCGCGGCGCTGCTGGATGCCGAGGCGCGCCAGCTGATCGAGCAGATCGGCCGGCTGCCGGAGGCGCGGATGCTGCTGATGGCGGGGCTGATGCTGGCCGACAAGGTGGCGGGCAGCGAGGAGCGGGCGCAGGTGCTGGAGACAGAACTGGAGGCCGCGCGGGCCGAGATTGCGCGGCTGCGCAGCATGCCCGCGCCCGAGGCCACGCGGGTAGAAGTGCCGGTGGTGCCCCAGGCGGTCGCCGATACGCTGGCCGAACTGACCGCGCGGGCCGAGGCGCTGGCCGATCAGGTGGACGAACGGCGCTGACCGGTGTTCCGTCGCTTCTCTGGCCCGGAGCGCGATCATCTCAGATGGAAACCGAGAGTAGCGAGCGCCGTGCGGGCATCGCGGAAAACGGGCCTCCGAAGGCCCGTGCCATGCGCGTTCGAATGCGCGTTCACGCCCACGCCGAAGGCGTCGGTTCCGGGACGCAAGCCCTGCATGGGCAGCGCCAGGGGGGTACAGGCAGCCAAGGGGTTAGGCTTCGGAACGTCGCGTCAGTGTGAAGCGAACACGCGGCAACCAGACCTGTGGGGACGCTGGCGCCTGGCTCCCGCATGATGCCCGGCGAGGCTTGTGAAACGTGTCGCGCGCCGGCTGGGCGCAGCCTGACGGCGTTCCTCGGTGGTGCGGCAGGGGGCCTTGCTGCCCCCCGACCGCCTATCGCGGGAGCATCGCCTTTTGCTGCAACTCCTGACCAAGCGCGATGAAACTGGCCACCGTTTCGGGGTCGGTCACCTCGCGGTTCAGGAACAGGCGCAGGCCAGCCTCGCCGATGGCCAGTTGCGGGCGCTCTGCCTTGCCGCTGGCCGGCTGCCAGCGGTTCAGGGCCTCGCCGATGGCGGCGATGTCGAACCACAGCGACGGATCGGCGGTGGCCATCACCGTCAGCCCGCTGCCCTCGGGCGCCGGGAAGGCCTGCAACTGGCCGATATGCTCGCCCATGTCGGCGCCCAGGAAATGGCCCAGCACGGTCTTGCCGATCTTGTTGTCGAACACGCCCAGCATCGAAGCTGCGGCCTCGCTTTGCGCCAGCCCCCCCGCGCCGGCGGTCCCTGCCGGGGCAAAGACCGCCAGCCCGCCGGCCAGCACCGGCTCTGCGGCGCGGAACTCGGCCCGGCCGGGGGTGGTGGTGCGCTGGCCGACCTCCTTGCCCGGCCGCTGGCGCGCGCGGCCTTTCTTGCCGCCGCGGCTGCTGCCACCAGTGGAAAAACGCCGCGACACGTCCAGCCGCCAGTCCTCGCCCGCCGACTGCGATGCCAGGGTAAATCCTTTTGCCCGGTGCCGGGTGGTGCCGATCACGCGGCGGGTCTTCTCGAAACGCCAGCCGCGCTCGTTGGCCAGTGCCTGCAGCCGTTGGTAGAGCCGCCGCTCTGCCCGGATCGCGAAGAAGAAGATGACCGCGAACAGAGCCACGAAACCGATCACCAGAACGACGCCGAAAATGCCTTCTCCGTCCATTCTAATGCCCTTTCACCGATGCGGGGGGCCGACGCCGCGGATACGGCGCGCCCTGATGCTGACCGGACGCTTGCCCGGCCCA
Organism: Paracoccaceae bacterium; assembly: GCA_007120685.1. Taxonomy (GTDB): domain Bacteria; phylum Pseudomonadota; class Alphaproteobacteria; order Rhodobacterales; family Rhodobacteraceae; genus Pararhodobacter. The sequence continues at coordinate 4,577 of SKNG01000246.1, forward strand.
TGAACGCACGGCATTCGCCGTGCATCATGATTGTGGCACAACCTGCAGCGGTCCGGTTTGATCGAGGTCAAGCGCTTCGGGATCCGGGGGGTTACCTTGGGGAAGGCCGCGGAAATGCAAGACCCGCGCCGTTGCGGGGCGCGGGTTTGGGTTGGCCTGGGCCGTATCGATAGGGGGCATTGCCCGGCCGGTCAGCCAGGCAGGGGCGCTGCGGCGTCAGGCGTTGGCTTCGCGGATCTTGTCGGCGGCATCCTTGTCGAAACTGACGCCCTTGGCGGCCAGCAATTCATCCAACTCGCCCGACAGCGTCATCTCGGTGATGATGTCGCAGCCGCCGACGAACTCGCCCTTGACGTAAAGCTGCGGGATGGTGGGCCAGTCGGAATAATCCTTGATGCCCTGGCGGATGCCTTCGTCGGCCAGCACGTTCACATCCATGAACTCGACCCCCATGAAGTTCAGGACACCGGCCACGCGGCTGGAAAAGCCGCACTGCGGCATGGTCTTGGTGCCTTTCATGTACAGCACCACATCGTTCTTCTCTACCGTTTCGCGGATCTGATCCTGCGCGCTCATCGCGGTTTCCTCATCTTGCTGGGGGTGTCGGTTCGCACCCGGACACGCAGGCGGCGCGGCCCGCCCGGGTGGTTGTCGTCGTCATCATCGTCATTGGCATCATGGCGGGCGCGGCCCATGGTCAGCGCCACGGCAAGCAGGACGATCAGGGCAAGAACGGCATAGACCATCGGCTCAATCCGGGGCGCGGGTGGTCAGGGCCAGCGCGTGCAACTCGCCCTGGCTGCCATCCATCTTGCCCTTCAGCGCCGCGTAGACAGAGCGCTGTTGCTGCACGCGGTTCTGGCCGCGGAAGCTTTCGTCGATGACCTCGGCAGCATAGTGGTTTCCGTCGCCGGCCAGATCGGTGATGGTGACCTTTCCCTTGGGGAAGGCTTCCTTCAACAGGGTTTCCAGTTCCGATGCCGTGATCGCCATGTCTGTTCCCGTCTGGATCGCCCTTTGGGCTTGTTTCATCGAAGGTAATCCCGGCCTTGGCGTTAATCAAGCGCCGCCGGGTTGCGTTCCGGGGCCAGCAGGCCGAACAGCAGGCTGTCGGTCCAGACGCCATCCGGGCGCTTCCAGCATTGGCGCAAGCAGCCCTCCTGCCGGAAGCCCGCGCGCTGCCACAGACGCAGGGCAGGGGTGTTGTCCGGCGCGCTGTCCACGCTCAGGCGGTGGATGCCGCGCTTGTCGAAAAGCTCGGCCAGCAGCGCGCGCAGGAACCGGCGCCCGTCGCCCCGGCCGCGCCGGGCGGTGGCGAAATGGGTGATCCCCCAGGTGCCGTCCGAGGCGCTCCAGACCGTCAGGGCGGCGAACCCGGCCAGTTGCCCCGCGTCTTGCCACAGCCACAAGAGCCCGGCATCGCAAAGCGCCTCGGCCTCGCCATCTTCGGGTGGCGGCACCTGCATGGCATGGGCGGGATCGGACCATAGCGCCTGCACCGCAGGCAGGTCGGCCGCCGTGGCGGGGCGCAGCATCATTCGTCGCCAATGGCGCGGACAAAGGCGCTGCGGTAGAGCGCCGCCAGCGTGGCGAGCGGCGCCTCGCTGTCCCCCATGCGCACCGCATCGCCACCGAAGCGGCCCACGGCGGCGACCGGCACGCCGGCCCGGCCGGCCGCGACCATCAGCGCCTCGGCCTGATCGAAGCTGCAGGCGACCAGATAACGCGCCTGATCCTCGCCGAACAGAAACGGCGTCTCGCCGTTGTCCAGCGTCACGCCCAGCCCCGCGCCTTCGGCCATCTCGAAGGCCGCCAGCGCCAGCCCGCCATCGGACAGGTCGGTCGCGGCATGGATCAGCGCGCGGTTGTCGCGCAGGAAGTCGCCATGCCGGCGCTCGGCATCCAGATCGACCGGGGGCGCGTCGCCTTCCTCGCGGTTGAGGACCTCGGCCAGCAGCGCCGATTGCCCCAGATGGCCAGCCGTCTCGCCAATCACCACCGCCCAATCGCCCGGCTGCGGCTGCCCGGCGATCAGGTCATCAAGGCTCTCCAGCAGCCCTACCGCGCCGATGGTGGGCGTGGGCAGGATAGGCTGGCCGTCGGTCTCATTATACAGCGAGACATTGCCGGAGACGATGGGCATGTCCAGCGCCGCGCAGGCCTGCCCGATGCCCTGGATGGCGCCGACGAACTGGCCCATGATCTCGGGCTTTTCGGGGTTGCCGAAATTCAGGTTGTCGGTTGCCGCCAGCGGCCGGGCGCCCAGGGCGCAAAGGTTGCGAAAGGCCTCTGCCACCGCCTGCCGTCCGCCCTGCACCGGGTTGGCCTTTACATAGCGCGGCGTGACGTCCGAGGTGAAGGCGATGGCCTTGTCGGTGCCATGCACCCGCACCACGCCCGCGCCCAGACCCGGCGCGCGTACAGTGTCGCCCATGACCATATGGTCATACTGTTCCCAGACCCAGGCCTTGTGCGCGTAGTTCGGGCTGGAGATCAGCGCCTTCAGCGCGTCGATGGGATCAAGGCCCGGCACCTCGGTCAGCGGGACGGCGGGCGGGGTTTCCTGCCAGGGGCGGTCATATTCCGGCGCTTCGGAGGAAAGCTTGGACAGCGGCAGATCGGCCTTTACGTTGTTGCCCTGCAGGATCAGGAAGCGGTCCTCGGGGATGGTCTCGCCCACCAGGGCGAAATCCAGATCCCATTTCTGGAAGATTTCCCGCGCCTCGGCCTCGCGCTCGGGTTTCAGGACCATCAGCATGCGTTCCTGAGACTCCGAGAGCATCATCTCGTAGGCCGTCATGCCGGTCTCCCGGCAGGGCACGCGGTCCAGATCCAGCCGGATGCCCAGACCGCCCTTGTCGCCCATTTCCACCGCCGAGCAGGTCAACCCCGCCGCGCCCATGTCCTGGATGGAGATCACGGCACCAGAGGCCATCAGTTCCAGACAGGCCTCCAGCAGCCGCTTTTCGGTAAACGGGTCGCCCACCTGCACGGTTGGACGCTTTTCCTCGATACTGTCATCGAACTCGGCCGAGGCCATGGTGGCGCCGCCCACCCCGTCGCGCCCGGTCTTGGCGCCCAGATAGACTACCGGCATCCCCACGCCGGAAGCGGCGGAATAGAAGATCGCATCGGCCTCTGCCAGACCGGCGGCAAAGGCGTTGACCAGGCAGTTGCCGTTATAGGCGCGGTGAAAACGCACCTCGCCGCCCACATTCGGCACGCCGAAACAGTTGCCGTAATGACCGATCCCTTCGACCACGCCACGCACCAGATGGGCGGTCTTGGGGTGGCCGGGTTCGCCGAAGCTGAGCGCGTTCATCGCCGCGATGGGCCGCGCGCCCATGGTGAAGACATCGCGCAGAATGCCGCCCACGCCGGTGGCCGCGCCCTGATGGGGTTCGATATAGCTGGGGTGGTTGTGGCTCTCCATCTTGAAGATCAGCGCCAGCCGCTTGCCGTCCGGCCCTTCGCCGATATCCACCACGCCC
>SKNG01000130.1 GCA_007120685.1 Paracoccaceae bacterium
GCGCATCGCCCGCCGTCACCCGGCCGTCGCCGTCGATATCGGCGGCGATGTAGTTCTGCGGTGCCGCCGGGCCGAAGCTGGGCGTCAGGCCGACGGCGATGCGCAGCACGTCCAGCGCATCGCCGGCGGTGATGTTCCGGTCGCCCTCTGCCGGGTCATAGGCGCGCATCGCGTCCAGTTGGCCGCTCGCCCCCTCGGACAGCTGGAAGGCGAATTCGCCCTCCTCGCGCGTGCTGCGCATCAGGTTGACGCTGCGCCCCTCTGGCCGGAAGGTGACCATGGTGCCGGCCATCGCGCCGCCATCCGGCCCGGTCAGCACGCCCGAGAGCGTCAACAGCCCCTCCAGCCCGCCGCCATCGGTGTCCGGCACGTCCAGCGGCGGCGCCTCTTCGGGCCGGCTGTCGACGATCGCCTGGGTGGGCCGGGCGCTGTCGATATAGCTGTCGTCATCGGTCAGCAGCAGGTCGAAGACGGCGTTCTGAAAGCCCAGCGTGCCGGGCATCAGCCCCGCCGCCTCGACCGCCGCCTCGACCGCGGCAACCCGGTCGGGGTCGAAACTGTCCAGCCCGATCATGGCGGTGGGGTAGTCCGGCAGGTAGAAGCTGTCCGGCCCCTCGCCGGGGTCGTAGCTGAACAGGCTCTGCGCTTCGCTATCCACGCGCCAGTCATCGCGGAAGGCGCCGTAGACATCGTCAAAGCGCAGCGGCCGCTCCAGCACCGTGCCATCGGCCAGCGCGATATCCGTGGCCGGGTCGCCGTCGAAATTGCCCAGAAGCCCCTCAACCTGACCCTGCAGCGCCGGGTCCAGCGAAATGGCGATATCCACCCGGGTGCCGTTCACGGTGACCGAGACGGCGCTGAAGCCGGTTTCGGTATCACCGTCGCCGGTATGGATCAGGTGCCAGGTGTTGCCGGTGCGATAGACAAGGTCCTGACCCAGCGCCAGCGTTTCACGATCTTCCAGCGCTGTAGCCACGCCGTCTATCACCAGGGGCTCTGCCCGCCCGCCAGCGACCATAACCGCGCTGCCGTCCAGCCGCATGGCGGCGGCGATATTGGCGCTGGCGTTCTCGGCCACCGGGGCCATGCGCGCCTGAACCTCCAGCCCGGAACCATCGGTGGCGCGGGTCAGCACGTATTCGCCGGCGGCGTGGAAGTCATAGGCGGCGCCGTCGAAGGTGACCAGATGTGGGTCGCCCCGGCTGCCGCCGCCGGAACCCTGGCCGGGAAGCGGGGGCGCGGCCCCGCCGGGACTATCCAGCCAGTCGAACCAGTCGCGCCAGCCGGGCGGCAAGGCGACGGGCGGCGGTGACGGGTCCGGGTCTTCCTCGCCCTCGGGGCCGACCAGCCACAATTCGGTGCCCTCGGCGCGCAGTTCCAGGCGATGGTCGTCGGACATCAGGTCTTCCGTGACCGCGTCCAGCACCACCCCGCCGCTGGCCTCGATCAGCCGAACGCCGGTGCTGCCCAGCCCGGTTTCGCCGTCCAGCCAGCGCGCGCGAAGGGTGCCGCCGGACATGGCGAAGACGCCCTCCACACTGAGGCTGTCATGGTCATCGGCGCCGATATCGAACCAGGCCGCGCCATCGGCCTTGGCGACATTGCCGATGACCGTCATCGCGCCGATGGCATCTTGCAGCCCGCCGCCCTCGGCGCCCAGATCGCCGATGCGCAGCGCGGCGCCCTGCATCTGCACGAAGGGCGCCCCGGCAATGCCTTCCAGCGTGCCGCGCCCGGCCAGCACCGCGCCTTCATTGATACGCACCAACTGCGCGGCGATGCTGCCATCGTCCAGCCGGATCTGCACGGTGCCCGAGGGGCCGTCATCGCGCCCGGCCAGCAGCAGCCCGTCGGTTTCGACCCGGCCGCCATCGGCCACCGTCAGCCAAGCCTGGCTGTCGCCAACCGGCATCTCGCCCTGAAGCCCCATGGAAATGGCGGATTCGGCGGCCGTGACGCTGACCAGGCTGCCCGCGCCCGTCACCTCCAGACTGCCCGCGCCGCCGCCGCGCCCCAGCACCAGCCTTGCCGCGCCCTCGGCAGGGTCTTCCGCCGCGATGGTCAGGCGCGCGCCGTCGGTCACGCTGCCCTCGCCGATGCCCCGGACGCCCAGATCCAGCGCGGCAAGGGCCTGCCCGGCGATCTGCAGCTGGCTATCCGCGCCGCTGACCTGCAGCATGCCGTTGGCGCCGGTCGCGGGTTCGTCGGGCCTGACGCGGCCGCCCCCCACGCCGACAAAGGCCTCGCCGCCCGCCCGGTCTTCGCTCGCCGTGACCTGGACCTGCCCGCCATCGGCAATGGTCAGCGCGCCGCTGCCGGCGTTGAAGCCCACCAGCATGTCCTGCACGCCGCGCAGGGCCGAGCCCGCGCCCTCGACGCTCAGCGCGCCGCTGCCGCCGGTGCCGGGCAGGAAGCCGGCCATGCCGCCGACCATGACGAAGCCGCGCGCCTCGCCATCCAGATCCATCGTCGCGCCGCCGGCGATCTCGGCCAGGGCCTCGCCGCCGATGCCGCCGCCGACCCAGAGCGTGGCATCCTGCCCGGCCTCGACCCGCACGCTGGCGCCGTCTTCCATCCGCAGCGTGCCGACGCCGCTTTCCTGACCTGGGTTCTCGGCATCGAACCAGTGCGAGCCGATGCGGAACCCGGCAAAACGCCCGCCGGCGATATGGGCATGGCTGTCGGCGAGCAGCCATTCGCCCCGGCCGCCCTCATGCCCGATGAGCGCCCAGGCGTCCGCCCCGATCGACGACAGGTCCAGCCGGCTGCCCTCGGTCAGCGAGAACAGCCCCTCGTTGCGCGTCCCGTCGGCATTCATCCCGCGGCCGGTTTCCAGCCCCGCGTAATCCGCCCCGGCCTTTGAAAACACATAGGCGCCGCCAGAGGCTTCCAGCTGTCCTTCGCCGTTTTCCAGCCCGATGCGGATATTGGCGCCGCCGCCCTCGCCGCCCAGATTGACGCCCGGCACCAGCATGTCGTTGCGGGTGCCGAAGACGCCACCCGTCATTGTCACCGCGCCGGTGCCTGTTGTTTCCTCGGCCCCGCGACCGATGTCGATGGTCGAGAACGGCGTCTCGCGTCCGCCGTACTGGACAAGACCATGCGCCGCAGCACCAAGCAGACTGCTGGCCGGGGCGCGCGGGTCGGCCAGCGCGTCGCCGGTGATCGTCACCTCACCGTCGCCACCCATGAACCCGATGCTGGTATACGCCTCGAAGCCCTGGCCGGCATCATTGATCCCGTTGCCCGCCTGCACCGTCACCGCAGCATTGTCGATCTCCATGCGGGCACTACCGTCGGCGCGGTGGCCGATCAGCATCGTTGCATCGCTCGACTGGTTCAGTCCGCCGATATCCAGATGGGCAAGGTCGGAGACCGTGACCTGACCCTCGGCCGAATCCGAACCGACAAGCAGCGTCCGCAGCCCATGCAAGCGCGTCTCGTCGCCCGCCAGGGCAAGCGTTCCCCGGCCGCCCGCAAACCCGTCCTCGGGATAGGCCACGCCGGCGAAGGCGTTGCCGCCCAGGTCCATCACCGAACCGCCCAGCAGCCGCAGCGTGCCTTCGCTGGCTTCGTCGCCGCCGCCGATGCGGATGTTGCTGCTGTTGCCCTCGCCGCTGGTGGCGGTCAGGCGCGCACCGTTCTGAAGCGTCAGCGTGCCTGTGCCGCTCTGATCGTCTTCGAAGGGCCAGCTGATGCCGCCGATGCGGATGCTGGCAAAGCGCGCGCCGTCCAGCGTCAGGCTGGCGTCGTCGATGGTCAGCGTGCCGTCTGCGCCCTGCACGCCGACCAGCAGGTTGGCGTCAAACCGCGTCGCGGCGATATCGACCGCGGCGCCGTCTTCGATCAGGGCCTCGCCCTCGGTGCCCTCATGGACCTCGCCGCGGCTGCCGATTTCCAGGTTGGACGACCGGTCCGCCCCGCGCCCGTCCAGGAAGATCCTCGTGCCCTCGCCGGACAGCGTCATGCTGCCCCGGCCGCCGTCATGGCCGACCCGCAGTATCGCCCCGGTCTCGATACCCTGAACGGTCAGCAGGCTGCCCGCGCTCAGGGCCAGCGTCCCTTCAGAGCCCGCACCGTGGCCGAAACGCGCCTGCGCTTCGGTATGCCCGCCGACGTAAAGCTGGCTGCCCGCGCCCTGCAGGCTGCCGGTGCCGCCGGCAAAGCCGACATCCAGCGCCGCCGACCCGCCGACGCCGTCCTGATCGGCCGTGCCGCCTTCGCGCAGGATGTCGCGGCCGATATTGGCCACCGCCAGCGAGCCGCCGTTCATCTCGATCTCGCCCGTGCCCTGCGCACCGACGCGCAGCCCCACCCAGGGGCTTTGCGCGCTGCCGGTCAGGAACAGCCCGTCGCGGTTGGGCATATCGGTGCTGCCGTCGATCTGCACCCGCCCCTCGCCGTTCTGAAAGCCGATCGCCACCAGCGCCTCGGCTTGCCGCCCGGCCTGGATCAGCGCCATGGCGCTGTCGATGGCCATCAACCCGTCGCCGTCATCGGCGCCGACGCGCAGCAAGGTGAAATCCTGCGCCCCGTCCGAGGTGCTGCGCATGCTGAAGAAACCGCCGTCGGTTACATGCATCTCGCCCCGGCCGCCCTCGCGCCCGATGGCGGAGACGACGCCGGTGCCGCCGTAATCGAAGGTCGCCGCGTCGATCCGGACCACCCCCATGGCGTCTGCACCGCGCCCGACCCAGAGGTATTCGCTGCCATCGGTGGCGCCGCTGCCATCGGCGCCGGTGGGATCGCTGATCGCAAAGGTTGCACCATCCTGCACCGTCAGCGCGCCGGCGCCGCCGTTGCGCCCGACGCTGACGCTCGCGCCTTCGGTGGCCGATCCGCCGGAGATCAGGTCGATCCGGCTACCCGCCCCGGTGACCGTGACCGCGCCATCGCCCGCTGCCTCGCGCCCGATCACCAGATAGGGGCCAGCCTGCCCCTGGGTGTCCATCGTCAGGGTGCTGCCATCGCGCACGCTCAGGCTACCGGGGGCGCCGACGCCGTAATTGTAGAAACCCTGCTCGGCATCCTCGAAGAATTCCGGGGTTCTTTCGATGGTCATGGCGCTGTCCTCCGTTCGGCTGGCTGGGCACGAGAGCCCCGGGCGGATGTGTCAGGGTAGAGGTGAGGAATGGTTCTGGCGGCGCGCGGCTTGGCAGCGCCTGCGCTGCGCCGTTCTTTCCGGCGCGACAAGCGGCGGCACGGCCATGGCAGGGCTTGCCGCGGGTCCGGGGTCTGGCGGGCAATGCCGATCGCTGCCACCGACAGGCTCGCCGCCTTGCCCTCGGAAATGCCGCCCTTCATGATCTTTATGCCCCAATCATGGGTAACTGATACACGTTTCACACTGCACCAAAGGGCGTGGCCGTTCAATCAGGTCTTTCACGGCAGTGTTACCCGGCAAAAGGGCTGCAGCAAGCGTTCATGCCACACGTACAACCACGCTGCGGCCATACGAAAGACGTTACGAAAGACGTTTGCCGACCAACAAGTTTCGGGCGATGAAACGGGTTTTCTCGAAGCGGCTTAAGCGCCGCGGAACCTGGAAAAACCGTCGATCTTACCTTGAAAGATCGAATTTCGTGGAAATGGCCCTTTTGCTGGGCAGAAACCTCGCGCCATATGAAAACGTTGGTGTAGGGCCGAAAAAAAACTTGTGTGCTGGGGGGTGCTCTGCAACAGTATTTGTAGGGTATGGCCTTGCCCGGGCGCGGTGCAAGCCGCTGTCGCGCAGCGGGGCGGCCGCGCCCGACAGAGGCATTCTGGCAGGGAGAGCCCGTCATGTCCCGCTATCTGCGCCCGCATACGCTGTCCGAGGCGATGGCCGCGCTTCAGGCCGAACCGGACCTGCGGGTGATCGCCGGGGGCACGGATGTCTACCCGTCACTGGGTGCGGCCTCTCCCCGCGCGCGCTTGCTGGACATCACGGGGCTTGCCGATCTGCGCGGCATTCAGGCCGGGCCGCAGGGTCTGCGCATCGGGGCGCTGGCCAGTTGGACGGATGTGCAGCGCGCCGATCTGGCGCCGGGTTACGCGGCCCTGCAGCAAGCCGGGCGCGAGGTGGGCTCGGTGCAGATCCAGAACGCCGGCACGGTGGCGGGTAATTTGGTCAATGCCTCGCCCGCCGCGGATGGCACGGTGGCGCTGATGGCGCTGGATGCGATGGTGGAAGTCGCCGGGCCGGAGGGCGACCGGCGGGTGCCGCTGGCGGATTTCGTGACCGGGGTGCGGCGCGTGGCGCTGGCGCCGGGGGAACTGGTCACGGCGCTGCACCTGCCGCCGGCGCCCGGTCGGTCGGCCTTCCTGAAGCTGGGGGCGCGGAAATATCTGGTGATCTCCATCGCCATGGTGGCCGCGCATGTGGAATGCGGCGCGGACGGGGCGATCACGCGGGCGTCGGTGGCAGTGGGCTCCTGCTCGCCGGTCGCGCGGCGGCTGCCGGCGCTGGAGGCGGCACTGGTGGGCGCCCGGGTGGGTGAACTTCCCGCAGTCGTGCGCGCCGAAATGATAGAAGGGCTGGCGCCGATCAGCGATGTGCGCGCCGGGGCGGATTACCGCGCCGATGCCGTGCCGGTGCTGATCCGCCGGGCGCTGGCCGCGGCGATGGAGGGTTGAGCGATGAATGAACTGGCGCCCCAGCGCGCGGAAACCGATGACATGGCGCTGTCGCTGACGTTGAACGGCGCCGCGCGGCAGGGGATGGTCGCGCCCTCGGCCCGGCTGAGCGATGCCCTGCGCGGGGCGTTCGGTTGCGAGGGGGTGAAGGTCGGCTGCGACGCGGGCGATTGCGGCGCCTGCACGGTGCTGGTCGATGGCGAGGCCGTCTGCGCCTGCCTGATGCCCGCGCTGCGGGCCGAGGGGCGGGTTGTGGAAACGGTGGAAGGGCTGGCGCCGGGCGGCGTGCCGGGCCGCTTGCAGCGGGCCTTCCTGCGGCACGGGGCGGCACAATGCGGCATCTGCACGCCGGGGATGCTGATGGCGGCCGAGGCGCTGTTGCGCGCGCAGTCCGCGCCGGATCGCGCGCAGGTGGAAGAGGCGCTCTCGGGCGTGCTGTGCCGTTGCACGGGCTATGCCAAGATCGTCTCGGCGGTGCTGGATGTAGCCGCTGAAGACCGCGCCGGGCCGGATGGCGCCGTGGGGGTGCGGGTGGAACGTATCGATGGGGTGCCGAAGGTGCTGGGCACCGACCGTTTCGGCGCCGATGGCTGGCCGGCGGGCACGCTGGCGGTGCGGCTGGTGCGCAGCCCGCACCATCACGCGGGTTTCGCCCTGGGCGACCTGGCGGCCTGGCAGGCGGCCACTCCGGGCGTGGTGGCGGTTCTGACAGCCGCCGATGTGCCGGGGCGCAACCTTTATGGCGTGATCCCGCCGCTGGCCGACCAGCCGGTCTTTGCCGAAAGTGTCGCGCGGTTCCGGGGCGAGCCGGTGGCCGCCGTCGTCGGCCCTCGCGCGGTTATTGAAAGGCTTGATCTGGCCGATTTCCCCGTCACCTGGGACGAACGCCCCGCCGTGCTGACCACGGATGCCGCGCTCTTGCCGGACGCCCCGCAACTGCACGCGGGGCGCGACGGCAACATTCTGGTGCGCGGCTATGTCCGCAAGGGCGCGCCGGATGAGGCGCTGCGGGGCGCGGCGACGGTGGTCGAAGGGCAGTTTTCCACCGGCTTCATCGAGCACGCCTATATCGAGCCCGAAGCCGGTTTCGCACGCCGGGTCACCGGCCCGACCGGCGACCGGCTGGAGGTCTGGGGCTGCACCCAGGCCCCGCATATGGACCGCGAGGATCTGGCGCGGGTCATGGGCCTGTCAGAGGATGCCGTGCGCATTCTGCCATCCTCGGTCGGCGGCGGGTTCGGCGCCAAGCTGGACCTTACCTTTCAGCCCTATCTGGCGCTGGCCGCATGGGTGACGGGCCAGCCCTGCGGCATGGTCTTCACGCGCGGCGAGTCGATGATGGGCAGCACCAAGCGCCACCCCTCGGCCATCACCGCGCGCATCGGCGCCGATGCCGA
>SKNG01000080.1 GCA_007120685.1 Paracoccaceae bacterium
ATCCGCATGGCCATCGCCTCGCCCGGGTTCTTCCTGGGCATGCCGCGCATGCTGTCGGGCCTGCACGAGCATCTGACCGGGCTGGGGGTGGATTTCGCCTTCGACACCAAGGCGCGGCAACTGATCGTCGATGCGCGCGGCGCCGTGGCCGGGGTGCGCGCACAGGCGGCCGAGGGGCTGGTCGATTACACCGGGCGGGTGGTGATGGCCACCGGCGGCTACGGCGCCAATACCGCGATGCTGGAGGCGTTTTCCGACCCTGATGCCGGGGCGCTGATGGTGCGCGGCTTTCGCGGTGCCACCGGCGACGGGCATCTGATGGCCCAGGCGGTGGGCGCGGGGCTGGCGGGCATGGGCGGGATGCAGGCGCTGCATATCGCCGCCGTCTCGCCCGATTCCACCGCCGCCGGCCAGCCCGCCGCCGCCGTCCCGCATGTGCTGAGCATCAATGCCGAAGGGCGGCGCTTCGTGGACGAATCGCGCGGCTATGTGGTGCATGGCATGGCGGTGCTGGGCCAGCCGGACGGCATGACCTCGCTGGTCTTCGACCAGAGCATCGCCGAGATCGGCGCGGTGGCCGGTGTGCTGCGGTCTTTCGAGCGCATGGGGCTGGAGATCATGCGCGCCGACACGCTGGCCGAACTGGCGGCGATGATCGGCGCCCCGGCCGAGGCGATGCAAGAGACCATCGCCGCCTTCAACGCTGCCGTCACCGATGGCGCCGCGCCGGGGGCCGAGCCGCCCAAGGCCACGCTGGCCTACAAGTTGGAAAACCCGCCGTTCTACGCGCTCTCGCCGCTGCGGCCCGGCATCACGCTGACCTATGGCGGGATCATGATCGACGAGGCCGGGCGCGCGCTGGAACCCGACGGGCGGGTGATCGAGGGGCTTTATGCCGCCGGCGAGGGCGCGGGCGGGGTGTTCCATGACGACTATATCGGCGGCGGCGCGCTGAGCATGTGTCTGGTCATGGGCCGCATCGCAGGGCGCAGCGCCGCCGGGGTTTGATGCGGCTTGCGGTTGATTGCTTCGCTCGCCGCGAAGAACGCGCCTTCGAAGGCGCGTGCAAACGGGCTTTCGAAAGCCCGTTTCCTGGCGGTTCGCCAGGCCATCGGGCGAAAATGGCATGATCGCGCGCCGACGGGCGGAGGGCGTCAGTCCTCCACCCAGCGGTTGATCATGGTGGTGGACAGGATCACGTCGTTCAGCCCCTGCCGGTAGGGCGTGACCAGCATCAGCGCCACCGAGGCCACCTGCGGCACCACGAAGCCCATGCTGAAGGAAAAGATCACCGCGTGCACGAGGCAGGTCACCGGGTCCGGCACGCGGCCGTCCAGATGGCGCAGCTTGATGCCGGCCAGCATCATCCCGGCCGTGGCGGCGTAGTTCGACAGCATCACCCAGCGATAGGCGATGGAAACCGCGACCCACAGCACCGGAAAGAAAAACAGGCCGATGAAGGCGGTCAGCACCACCGCCACGATGACGATCAACAGGGTGATTACCAGATCCACCACCCAGGCCAGCCCGCGCTTGACCACCAGCGCGTGATAGAATTCAGGTTCGATCTGGGGGTCGGGCAGGCGCATCGGGCGGCCCCTAGGCGGTGAAGGCGCCAAGCCGCGCCCCGCAGGCGGCGATCAGCGCGCGGGGCTCGGCGGCGAAGACATGGCGCGGCGTGCCGGCGGCGGCGAAGACGCGGTCGAAGTCCAGCAGCCGCGGATCGGCCAGGATCACCGGCGCGGTCAGATGGCCCAGCGGCGCCACCCCTCCGATGGCGAAGCCGGTCTCGCGGCGCACCTGGTCGGCATCGGCGCGCGACAGCCCCTCGCCGGCCAGCGTTCGGGCGCGCTCCGGGTCCAGCCGGTTGCCGCCAGCGGTCAGGAACAGGTAAAGCTGCCCGCTCTCGCCCACGAAGATCAAGGACTTGACGATCTGATCGAGCGCGCAGCCACAGGCCGCCGCCGCTTCCTCGGCGGTGCGGGTGGGGCCGGGCTCGACGATCTGCGCCTCCAGCCCCGCCACCTGCAGCGCCGCCGCCACCCGCGCGAGGCTCTTGCTCATCGCCCTGCCCCTCTGCCTCGGCTACTTGCGGAACTGATCGAGGCTGACCACCTCGCCCGGCTTCTTCGGCTCGGGCTCGGCCTCTTCCATCGGCGCCTCCTCGTCGTCTTCTTCCTCGTCATCATCCGAGACATGGGTCTCGAACTTCAGGCCGAATTCGACCGACGGGTCAACGAAGGTGGAGATGGCGTCGAAGGGCACATAGAGCGGTTCCGGCTGGTTGCCGAAATTCAGCGTGATGGCGAAGCCGTCGTCATCGACCTCCAGATTCTCGAACCAGTGCTGGATGACGATGGTGATTTCCTCTGGGTAGCGGGCGCGCAGCCAGTCGGCCATGGCGACATCGGGGTGGCGGGTGCTCAGCGTGATGAAGAAATGATGCTCGCCCGGCAGGCCCCGTTCGGCAACACCGTCCATCACGTCGCGGATCAGCCCGCGCATGGCGGCGTGCATCAGATTGCCGTAGTCGATCCCCTGGGTCATTCCTGTTCCCTGCATCCGGGCCAAATCGGTCGGTGCCCAGCATAGGGGTTTCATCGCCGAAGAAAAGACGGCAGGCGGCAGATGCTCCTGAAATACGCGCCGCGCACCAGACCGGCGGCGAGTTTGCAAGCAGACACGAGGCCTTGTCGGACATGGCACTGGAAAACATGGCGCGAGGGATACGGCGCGGGCGGGGTGTGGCGCGTCTCACGCTTTCCGGCTGAAGACGTCGCGAACCGCCCGGAAACGGGCTTTCGAAAGCCCGTTCTACGCGCCTTCGAAGGCGCGTTGCCCGGCAGCAGCCGAAGCGCTCCATTGCAAACCGTATCACACGGCTACCAGAAGCTCTGCGGGTCGATGTCGATGGCCAGCCTGATGTTGCGCGGCAGGTGCAGCGCCGCCACCCAGGCGGAAAGCGCCCCCTGCAACGGCGCGGCCTTTGGCGCCTTGACCAGCATCCGCACGCGGTGCCGCCCCCGGATGCGGGCGATGGGCGCGGGTGCGGGGCCGAAGACCTGCGCGCCGATGCGGTGCAAGGGTTCGGCCCGCATCGCCAGCGCGCCGGCGTGGTCGAACACCGCCTGCAGCTCTGGCCCCGACAGGATGATCCCCGCCAGCCTTCCATAGGGCGGCATGGAGAGCGCGTGGCGCTCGGCTGCTTCGGCCCGCCAGAAGCCTTCCTCGTCGCCCGAGAGGATGGCGCGGATCACCGGATGGTCCGGCTGATGGGTCTGCAACAGCGCTCGGCCCGGCCGTTCCGCCCGCCCCGCCCGGCCCGCCACCTGCCGGATCAACTGGAATGACCGCTCGCCCGCGCGCAGGTCAGACCCGTGCAAGCCAAGGTCCGCGTCGATCACCCCCACCAGCGTCAGAAGCGGGAAATTATGACCCTTTGCAACCAGTTGCGTGCCGATGATGATATCGGCCTCGCCCGCCGCGATGGCCTCGATCCGTTCCTTCAGGGCGCGGGACGAGGCGAAGAGGTCCGAGGACAGCACGGTGACGCGGGCATCGGGGAAAAGCGCGCGAGTCTCTTCCTCCAGCCGCTCCACCCCCGGGCCGACGGGCGCCAGCTTGCCCTCGGCCCCGCAACTGGGGCAGGCCGTTGGCATCGGCGCGGTGGCGCCGCATTGGTGGCACATCAGCCGTTTCAGGAAGCGGTGTTCCACCATCCGCGCATCGCATTGATGGCATTCGATCTGATGCCCGCAGGCCCGGCAGATGGTGACCGGCGCATAGCCCCGGCGGTTGAGGAAGAACAGAACCTGTTCTCCCGCTGCCAGCCGCTCTGCCGCCGCCCCGGCCAGCGCCGGCGATATCCAGCGGCCCGAGGGCACGTCCTGATCGCGCATGTCGATCGCTGCCATCTGGGGCAATTCCGCGACGCCGAAACGCGCGGGCAGGTCCAGCCGGGCGTATTTGCCGGCCTCGGCATTGGCCCAGGTCTCCAGCGAGGGCGTGGCAGAGGCCAGCACCACCTGCGCCCCGCAGAGCGAGGCGCGCAGCACCGCCATGTCGCGGGCGTTATAGAGCACACCATCCTCCTGCTTGTAGGATGGGTCGTGTTCCTCGTCGACCACCACCAGCCCAAGGTCACGATAGGGCAGGAACAGGGCCGAGCGCGCGCCGACCACCAGTTGCGCGCCCCCCTCGGCGGCCATGCGCCACAGCCGCCGCCGCTCGGTCTGGGTGACGCCGGAATGCCATTCGGCCGGCCGCGCGCCGAAACGGGCTTCCACGCGTTCGATGAACCCGGCGGTGAGCGCGATTTCGGGCAGCAATACCAGCGCCTGACGGCCGGCGCGCAGGCAGCGGGCGACGGCTTCCAGATAGACCTCGGTCTTGCCCGATCCGGTAACGCCCTTCAACAGCGTGACCGAGAAATCGCCCGCCCCATGATCAGCCCCCGCCAGCAGACGTTCCGCCGCTGCCGCCTGATCCGCTGACAGCGCCTTGCCGGGGCGGGCGGGGTCAAGGCGCGGATAGGGGGTGTCGCGCGGGGCCTCGCCCTCGATCAGCGCGCCCTGCGCGGCCATGGTCATCACCACGCCGGAACTGACGCCCGCCGCGCGGGTCAACTCGCCCATGGTCAGCGCCGCCCCGCCATAGCTGGCCAGCGCCGCCAGCACCCGGCCCCGCGCCTCGGTCATCCGCGCGGGCGGCGTGGGCCCCGCGCGCCAGACCCGGCGCATCGCCTGCCCTCCCACCAGCCCCGGCGCGCGGGTGGCCAGATACAGCATCAGTTCCGGCGGCGTCAGCGTGTAGGCGGCGGCGCGGGTGAGGAAGGCGCGCAATTCCTCGCGCATCGGCGGCACGTCCAGCACTCGGCCCACAGGGCGCAGCCGCGCCACCGGCAGATCGCCCGCCGCCGCACCCCAGACCACGCCCAGCACGCGGCGCGGGCCCAACGGCACCTCGACGAAATCGCCGGTCCGTGCGCCGCCCTCGGGCGCGCGATAGTCCAGCGCCTTGCCCAGCGGCTGGGTGACCAGCACGCCCAGCGGCGCGCCTTCGGCAAAGAAAAGGGGTTCCGGCAGGTCGGTCATACCCGGGATATGGCAAGGGAGTGCATGAGGGGTTTCGGGGGCGCGGGGGTTAGGGTATGACGCCGGCCAGAGCCTTCCGCAACCCGAAGAGACGCGCGATGAAATTCTTTGTCGATACCGCCGATGTGCCGGCGATCCGGGACCTGAACGACCTGGGCATGGTCGATGGCGTGACCACCAACCCCTCGCTGATCCTGAAATCCGGCCGCGATATCATCGAGGTCACGCGCGAGATTTGCGGCATTGTCGAGGGTCCGGTCTCGGCCGAGGTGGTGGCGCTGGAGGCCGATGCGATGATCGCCGAGGGGCGGCATCTGGCCGAGATCGCGCCCAATATCGCCGTCAAGCTGCCGCTGACCTGGGACGGGCTGAAGGCCTGCAAGGTACTGACGGGCGAGGGCAAGATGGTCAATGTCACCCTGTGCTTTTCGGCCAACCAGGCGCTCTTGGCAGCCAAGGCGGGCGCCAGCTTCATTTCCCCCTTCATCGGCCGGCTGGATGACATCAATCTGGATGGCATGCAGCTGATCGCCGACATCCGCCAGATCTATGATAATTACGGGTTCGAGACGGAAATCCTCGCGGCCTCGATCCGCACGGTGAACCATGTCACCGAGGCCGCCAAGATCGGCGCCGATGTGATGACCGCCCCGCCCGAGGTGATCCGGAAACTGGCCAGCCACCCGCTGACCGACAAGGGGCTGGAGACCTTCCTGGCCGACTGGCAGAAGACCGGGCAGAAGATCCTGTAACGGCCCGCCCCAACCGCAGGACATACCCCAGACAGTCGATTGAAGCGTAAATACGCTGCAAGCGCCCTTTCCCGCATGCCCGGGGCGGCAGTTTATTGTTGCCCGGACAGGATATCGTCGGCATCCTCTTTGTGTAATCAGTACAAGGGGGGGGGAAATGTCGCGTATCAGGTCAACCGCGCTTTTGGCGATGATCGCAACCGTTCTGTCGATCAGCGCTGCAGCGGCGCAAACGTACTACACCATGAGGGTCTGCAACGAGTCAAACTCGGTGGTTCTGGTCGCCAGCTCGTATATCCCGCTGGGAGAGCGGCGCTGGTTGAACGAGGGCTGGACCCGCGTTGACCAGAAAAGCTGCCGTGTGATGGGCCGCACCACCAACCGGAACTTTTACATGTACGCCGAGGTGCTGGGCGACAGCGGGCGTCACTGGGGCGGCGATAACAATCTGTGTGTCGAATATCCCGGTCCCTACCGTTTCTGGAACGTTGACACCATGCGCTGCAGCGGCCGGCAGACCTCGGTCGGCTTCAGGGCACTGCGCGCGAACAATTTCGGCACCTTTACCTGGCGCCTGACACACTGAACCCCTACGGGGCCACGCTGGCCATCACGCCGGGCCGCGCGGGCGGGCATGCATGGATCGCCGCTGGCATCGTTGTGCCGTTCGTGTATACTCGGCAGCAACAATAACGACCGTCACGGGACACGGCATGGCAGGTTTGGGACAGGCAAAAGACCACGACAAGTTCGAGGAATGGCGGGCGCGCATCCTGGCCGACCCCGGATTGGTGCTGGAAGACGCCGAGGTCATGCGCGCACTGGTTCTGGCCAGCGAGCAGGCGATGGGCGGCAATGTCGTCGATCTGCGCAGCATGGCGATGGAGCGGCTGGAAACGCGCATCGAACGGCTGGAGGACACCCACCGCGCGGTGATCGCGGCGGCCTATGAGAACCTTTCCTCGACCAATCAGATCCACCGCGCCATCCTGAAGATGCTGGATGCGGAACGGTTCGAGGATTTCGTGCTGTCGCTGGGCGGCAACGTGGCCGAGGTGCTGCGGGTGGATTGCCAGCGGCTGGTGCTGGAATCCGGCGGCGTGGAGGACGAGGCGGCGATGCGCCAGCTTGGCGGCGTGCTGGTGGTGCGGGCGCCGGGTTTCGTGGAACGCTACATGGCGGCCGGGCGCAACGTTCCGCCCCGGCAGATCGTGCTGCGGCAGGGCGAGCCTGCGGGCGACGCGCCCTATGGGCCAGTGGCCGGTGACCTGCGGTCCGAGGCGCTTCTCAGGCTGGACATGGGGCCGGGGCGGTTGCCGGCGATGCTGGCGATGGGCTCGGAAGACCCGCATCGCTTCAAGCCCGGACAGGGCACCGACCTGCTGGCCTTCTTCGCCGGCACCTTCGAGCGGGTGCTGCGGCGCTGGCTGTCGTGAAGACGGCGAAATCCCCTGATACGGACCCGCCTGCGGCGGCGGCGCCCGGCCACGGGCTGGCGATCAGCCCCGCGCTGCGCGATGCGCTGGCGGGCTGGCTGGCCGGGCTTTCAGCGCTGCGCGATGCCTCGCCCCATACCATCGCCGCCTATGGCAGCGATGTGGCGGGGTTTCTGGACTTCATTGCCCATCATCAGGGCGGCGCGGCGGGCATGGCGCAGCTGCGCGCGCTGCGGCAAGCCGACCTGCGCGCCTGGATGGCGCAGGCGCGGGGGGACGGGCGCAGCGCCCGCTCGGTGGCGCGCAGCCTTTCGGCGCTGAAGGGTTTCGCCCGCTGGCTGGCGGAGCGCGCGCCGGATTTCGACCCCGATGTGATCCTCGCCGCCCGGGCGCCGCGCCACCGGCGCAGCCTGCCCCGCCCGCTGGCCCCAGAAGAGGCCGAGGCGGTGCTGGACGAGATCGGCAACGACCGGCGCGAGGACTGGCAGCGCGCGCGCGACGCCGCCGTCGCCGCACTGATGTATGGCTGCGGGCTGCGGGTGTCCGAGGCGCTGTCGCTGACCGGGCGCGAACGCAGCCCCGGCGCGGCGCTGCGCATCACCGGCAAGGGCGGCAAGGAACGCATCGTGCCGGTGATCCCGGCGGCGGCGCAGGCGGTGGAGCGTTACGC
>SKNG01000327.1 GCA_007120685.1 Paracoccaceae bacterium
TCCCTCGTGACCTGCGGCTACCTCCGGAGCACATCTACCCGGCAGACGAGTCGCGCCTGGACGAGAAGCAGGCGATCATCGCCGAGATCGAGGCGCAGATTGTCGCCCCGCCGGTCGCGCTTCCGGTGGCGCCGGAGGCGCGGCGCGACCGGTATCTGCCGGTGCAGGCCGAGGGGCGGTTTACCGGCGAGGCCGTGGACGTGCTGGCCAGCCAGCGCGGGGCGGGGACCGGGGTGCATGTGATCGGGGTGTTTCAGACCGGCGAGGGGCGGCGCTTGATGGTGGACCGGGGGTTTCTGCCGGATGCCGCGCGGGCGGGGTTTGACGCTGAAAGCGGGGCCGTGACGGTGCGCGGCAACCTGCACTGGCCGCGCGATGCCGACCGGTTCACCCCGGAGCCGGATCTGGACCGGGGGTTGTGGTTCTCGCGCGCGGTCGAGCCGATGGCCGCGCATCTGGATGCCGAGCCGGTGCTGATCGTCGCCCGCACCGAGACCCCGCCGCCGCCCGCGCTGCGCCCGGTGCCGGTGGGGGTGGAGGGCATTCGCAACGATCATCTGGAATACGCCATCACCTGGTTCACGCTGGCGCTTGCCTGGGCGGGGATGACAGTCTTTCTGTTGTGGCGTATCAGGCGGGAAGCCAGCGCGTAAGGACCAGACCATGAACTACATCTCCACCCGCGGCACGGCGCCGGTTCTGGATTTCGGCCAGACGATGCTGACCGGGCTGGCCCGCGATGGCGGCCTATATGTGCCGGCCGAGGTGCCGCGGATGCCGCAAGCCGAAATCGCCGCCTTGGCCGGGCTGCCCTATGAGGAGGTGGCGTTTCGCGTCATGCGGCCTTTCGTGGGCGACAGTTTCGGGGATGCTGAATTCCGCCGGCTGATCGACAAGGCCTATGCCGGTTTTGACCATGCCGCCCGCGCGCCGCTGAAGCAGCTGGCACCGGGGCATTTCCTGCTGGAGCTTTTCCACGGCCCCACGCTGGCCTTCAAGGATTTCGCCATGCAGCTGATCGGCCAGCTGTTCCAGGCCGCGCTGGCCCGGACGGGAGAGCGGGTCACCATTGTTGGCGCCACATCAGGCGATACCGGCTCTGCCGCGATCGAGGCGTTTCGCGGCCTGAGCAATGTCGATGTCTTCATCCTGTTCCCGCAGGGCCGGGTATCGGACGTGCAGCGCCGGCAGATGACCACGCCCGCCGATGCCAATGTCCATGCCATCGCCGTGGAGGGCGATTTCGACACCTGCCAGCGCCTGCTGAAAGAGATGTTCAACGATTTCGCCTTCCGCGACAGGGTGCGGCTGGCCGGAGTGAATTCGATCAACTGGGCGCGGGTGCTCGCGCAGGTGGTCTATTATTTCAGCGCCGCCGTGGCCCTGGGCGCGCCGCATCGCGCGGTCAGCTTCACCGTGCCCACCGGCAATTTCGGCGATATCTTCGCGGGTTCAATCGCCCGCGCCATGGGCCTGCCGATAGAGCGGCTGGTCATCGCCACCAACCAGAACGACATCCTGCACCGCTGCCTGAGCAGCGGCGAATACCGGACCGAGGCGGTGATGCCCTCGATCAGCCCATCGATGGATATCCAGGTCTCGTCGAATTTTGAACGCGCGCTGTTTCATGCCTATGACGGAGACGCGGGCGCGGTGAGCCAGTTGATGGAGGAATTGCGCGTCGCTGGCCGCTTCACCGTCAGCCAGGGCGCGCTGGAGGGGCTGCGAGAGATTTACGCCTCGGGCCGGGTCAGCGAGGGGCAGACCGGCGACACTATCACCCGCACGCTGGCCCAGACCGGCGAATTGCTGTGCCCTCATTCCGCCGTCGGCGTCGCCGTGGCCGAACAGCATCTGGGCACAACCCCGATGATCACGCTCGCCACCGCCCACCCCGCCAAGTTCCCTGATGCCGTGCAGGCCGCAACCGGCATCCGTCCAGCCCTGCCGCCGCGCATGGCCGATCTGTTCGACCGGCCGGAACGCATGACCCCCATGCCCGATGACCGCCAGGCCCTGCAGGCACTGATCCTGGAACGCACGGCCGAAAGGATGGGCGCCTGATGCTGAACCTGACCACCCTGCCCAACGGCTTCCGCATCGTCAGCGAACACATGCCGGGCCTTGCCTCGGCCTCTGTCGGGGTCTGGGTCAATGCCGGGGCGCGCCATGAGGCCGCCAGCCAGAACGGCATCGCGCATTTCCTGGAACACATGGCCTTCAAGGGCACCGCCCGGCGCAGCGCCCTGCGGATTGCCGAGGAAATCGAGGATGTTGGCGGCTATATCAACGCCTGGACCTCGCGCGAGATGACGGCCTATTACGCCCGCGTGCTGGAAGCCGATGTGCCGCTGGCCATGGACATCATTGCCGACATCATCCGCAACCCGGCATTTGCCGCGCGCGAGATCGAGGTGGAACGCCAGGTGATCCTGCAGGAGATCGGCCAGGCGCTGGATACGCCGGATGACGTGATCTTCGACTGGCTGCAGGAAGCCAGCTATCCCGATCAGCCGCTGGGCCGGCCGATCCTGGGCGCGGTCGAGGGCATTGCGCGCTATGGCGAGGATGACCTGCGCGACTTCGTCGCCGGGCAATATGGGCCCCGCCGGATGATCCTGGCGGCAGCCGGCGGGGTGGATCATGATGCGCTGGTGCGGCTGGCCGAGGACCTGTTCGGCGACATGGCGCCGTTGGACAACCCACCGGCAGAGCCCGCGCGCTTCCACTGTGGCGAAAAGCGCGTGCAGAAGCGGCTGGAACAGGCGCATTTCGCGCTCGCCATCGAGGCGCCGGGCTTTCGCCACCGCGATGTCTATACCGCGCAGATCTTCGCGGGCATTCTGGGCGGCGGCATGTCCTCGCGCCTGTTCCAGAAACTGCGCGAGGAAAGGGGCCTGTGCTACACCACCTTCGCCCAGGCCGGCGCGCATGACGATACCGGCGCCATCACCATCTACGCCGGCACCGGCGCGGGCGAGTTGCGCGAACTGGCCGAACTGACCATCGACGAGATGAAGCGCGCGGCCGAGGATATCACCGCAGCCGAACTGGCGCGGATGCGCGCGCAAATGAAGGCGGGGCTGTTGATGGGGCTGGAAAGCCCCTCGGCCCGGGCGGAACGCAACGCGCGGCTGTTGTCGATCTGGGACCGGGTTCCCGGCCTGGACGAGACGGTGGAAAAGATCGACGCGGTGGACCTGCCCACGCTGCGCGCCTATGGCGAACGCACGGCCGAGGCTGCGCAGATGGCCATGGCGCTATATGGGCCGGTGAAGGCCGCGCCGGAACTGGGGCGGCTGCGCGAAAGGCTGGTTGCGTAATGCTGGGCCTGCTGCCGGGGGGGCGGTCACGGGTCGCTATCACCACGCCCCGCATGGTCCTGCGCCTGCCTGAACACCGCGACTATCGCGCCTGGGCCGCGCTGCGCCATGACAGCGCCGCCTTCCTGACCCCGTGGGAGCCCGTCTGGTCCGACGACCATCTGACCCGCAGCGCCTTTACCGCCCGGGTGCGCTGGGCCGCGCGCGCCCAGGTCAAGGGAAGCGCGCTGCCGCTGTTCCTGATCCGGCAAGCCGATGACCTGCTCCTTGGCGCGATTACGCTGGACCATATCCGCCGCGGCCCCTCGCAAAGCGGCACCATCGGCTACTGGATCGGCCAGCACCATGCCCGTCAGGGCTATATGCGCGAGGCGATCGAGGCGCTTGTCCACCATGCCTTCACGGTGCTGGACCTCAGCCGGATCGAGGCCGCCTGCCTGCCGGAAAACGCGGCCTCGCGCGCAGTGCTGGAGCGCAGCGGGTTCAAGTACGAAGGCGTCGCGCAAAGCTACCTGCAGATCAACGGGCGCTGGCGCAACCATGTGCTTTACGCCAATCTGCGGCTGGACCGGCGCGGGCGCACCGACGCGCGATAAAGCGTGATCGCCATGGGCGAAAGCGCCCTTTTCGTCCGTAGCCTCATGGCTGCATGTTTCTTCCCAGCACTGCCCGGGCAGGGCCAGCGTTGTCAGGCCGACGCCTGCGGCGCAGGCCGGACCGCGCGTTCGAACGCGCGTGGCACGGGCCTTCGAAGGCCCGTTCTCCGCGATGCCCGCACGGCGCTCGCGTCCCTTGGTTGCCACCTGAAACAGTCGCGCTGTAGCGGCGCTGCGGCCAGTCCTTGAGGGCGCATGTCGGTCCGTCATTCGCGCAGCCCAGCCCGCCGCTCACGAAACCCGCCTTGCACGGGCCTTCGCCTCTGCGCCAGCAGGGGGCGAAGTGTTTCCGCAAAGGGGGATCAACCATGCTTGTCCGTCGTATCCTGAAAGGGTTCGCCCTGTTGCTGGGCCTTCTGGTGGTGATCGGCATCGCCGGCTTCTTCTGGTTGCGCCAGAGCCCCTACTGGGCCGGAATCACGCTGTTTGCCGCCGATACCCGCGTCGAGAACTTCCGCGCCATGGACGGCGTGTTCCCCTATCGCACCGTTGCCCGCTCGGGCACGGTCTGGGCCTTCGACGCCGACCCCCGGCCCCTGCCTGAAAGCTATGACTTCGACGGTGCCGCCCACGATCTGACCGCTTTTCTGGACCGCACCGAAACCACTGGCCTGCTGGTCGTGCATCGCGGCGCCATCACGTATGAGGAATACCGCCAGGGCGCGGACGAAACCTCGCCCTTCACCTCCTGGTCGATGGCGAAATCGGTGGTCTCGGCGCTGATCGGCATTGCGCTGGAAGAGGGCCATATCGACAGCATCCGCGATCCCATCGGGCGCTATGCGCCGGGCCTCGCCGGCACGCCCTTCGGCGACGTGCCCATCGAGGATGCCCTGACCATGTCCTCCGGCATCGGCTTTGACGAGGATTACGACGCGCCCCTTTCCGACATCAACATGCTGTTCATCCGCGCGATGGCCATGGGCGTGCCGGTCGAGGACACCATCGCCGGGCTGCAGGCCGAACGCGCGCCGGGGGTTTTCAACGCCTATTCCAGCGCCGACAGCATGGCGCTGGGCCTGGTGCTGGAGGGTGCTACCGGCATGCGCGTGGCCGAGTATCTGGAAAGCCGCCTCTGGGGCCCGATCGGGGCCGAGGCGGATGCCTTCTGGTCCACCGACCGCACCGGCCGCGAATTCGCGCTGTGCTGCCTGAACGCGGTGCTGCGCGATTACGCGCGATTCGGCCGGCTGTTCCTGGAAGGCGGCGCTCGGCAGGGGCGGCAGATCGTGCCCGCCGGTTGGGTGGCGGCCTCGGTCACGCCGGGCGCGCCGCATCTGCAACCGGGCGATAACCCGGCATCCGACTGGACCTTCGGCTATGGCTATCAATGGTGGGTGCCGGAAGAGCCGCAGGGCGATTTTCTGGCAATCGGGGTCTGGGGGCAATACATCTACATCGACCCTGCGCGCGATCTGGTGATCGTCAAGACCAGCGCCGACCCGGCGTTTGACGACAATGACCACGAGAGCGTCGCCGCCTTCCGCGCCATTGCGGCCGGTTTCGACTGAAGGCAGGCCGCGGCGCCGTGTCACCCGGCGGGGGCTTGCGCATGCGGGGCGGCTGGTCCCTTATGCGGCGGTCACGGACCGGCCGCGGCCGGCACTGCGGAAGGGGGGCGCCATGCCGGATCATCACGCGCTTGTCGATGCCGATGCCGATTTCCTCTCGGCGCTGGAGGCAGCACTCCCCCCCGGCACTCTCCGCCCGGCCGAGCCGCGCTATCTGGAAGAGCCGCGCGGGCGCCATGCTGGCCGGGCCGGCGCGGTGGCCTGTCCGGCCTCGGCCGATGAAGTGTCCGCGATCCTGCGCGCGGCGCATCAGGCGCGGGTGGGCGTGGTGGCCTATGGCGGCGGCACCGGGCTGGTGGGCGGACAACTGGCGCCGCAAGGGCCGGTGCCGCTGATCCTGTCGCTCGAACGCATGGCGCGCATCCGGTCGATCGATGCGCCTGGCAATGTGCTGGTGTCAGAGGCCGGCTGCGTGCTGGCCGATGTGCAGGCGGCGGCGGCGGGGGCCGGGCGGCTGTTTCCACTCTCGCTCGCGTCCGAGGGTTCGGCGCGCATCGGCGGGCTGCTGGCCACGAACGCGGGCGGCACAGGGGTGATCCGCTGGGGCAACATGCGCGATCTGGCGCTGGGGCTGGAGGTGGTGCTGGCCGATGGGCGCGTCTGGAACGGGCTGAAGGCGCTGCGCAAGGACAACATGGGCTATGACCTGCGCCACCTGATGATCGGCGCCGAGGGCACGCTGGGGGTGATCACGGCCGCCAGCCTGCGGATGGTGGCGCCGCCCGCGCGGCAAGGCGCGGCGCTGATGGTGGTGGAAAGCCCGGCGGCGGCGCTGGCGCTCTTGGCGCGCGCGCAGGCGCGACTGGGCGAGGGGGTCTCTGCCTTCGAGCTGATCGGCGGCGAGGGGCTGCGCTTTCTAGTCCAGACTATGCCGCAGGTCCGCCAGCCCTTTACTGAGGCGCCCGACTGGATGGTGCTGATCGACCTGGGCCTGGCCGAGGGGCTGGACCCGGCCGCGGCACTGGAGGCGCTTTTCGCCGAGGCGCTGGAGGCCGGGCAGGTCAGCGACGGTGTGATCGCGGCTTCAGAGGCGCAGCGGCGGGAATTCTGGACGCTGCGCGAATCGATTCCGGCGGCCAACCGTCTGATCGGTGCGATTTCCAGCCATGACATCTCGGTGCCGATGGGCGCGGTGCCCGACTTCATCGCCCGGGCCGGGCCGGCGCTGGCGCGGATCGGCGCCTTCCGGATCAACTGCTTCGGCCATCTGGGTGACGGCAACCTGCATTACAACGTCTTCCCCATGCCAGGCGAGACCCGCGCCGACCACGAGGACAAGCGCCCCGCCATCAAGACCTGTCTGCATGACATGGTGCACGCGCTTGGCGGCTCGGTGGGGGCCGAGCATGGGGTGGGGCGGCTGAAGGTCGATGATCTGGAACGCTATGGCGACCCGGCGGGGCTGGTGGCGATGCGCGCGATCAAGGCCGCGCTGGATCCGCATGGCGTTCTGAACCCCGGCGCGGTGCTGCGCCTGCCAGAGGGGGGCTGAAAGGCGCCTGTCCGGGCGCTGCCGGATGCGCCAGGCCTGCCCGGCGCGGGCGAGCGTCAACGCAGCAGGCCGATGGGCTGGATGCCCTGCAGAAGGGTCAGGGCCACCTGGCCGCTTCCCATGGTGTTCACCGCGTTCACCTGCTCGGCCAGCATGAACCGCTGGATCAGCTTGTCGATCCGCTCCGGGTCGGCAAACTGCGCAAGACTGCTATCGCCCATCGCCGCGCGGGTTCGGCCGCGCAGGATATCCACCTGCCGGTCCAGATCCAGCGCGCCAAATCCGTTGGGCAGCCGATAGGCCGATTCGAACACCGTGCGCAGGCTCGGTGTGCCGAGGACCGTCAGCCAGCGTGCGTCCTCGCTGGTGTCGCGCTGCGCAATGGCGCCAAGGTCGCGCTGCAGCGCCAGAGCCAGGCGCATGGATTCGTCCTGCGCGCCGACCGCTTCCTCGAAGCTTCGGTCGTGATAAAGCGCGACGATGCGGTCGGCAAAACCCGGCTCTGCGGTCTTGGGCGGCCCGGCCTCGCCAAAGCCGAAGGCCTCGGCAAGCGCGGCATAGCGGCGATCGGCAAGGCGGTTGGCAAAGCTACGGCTCTCGCTGGCAGGGCTTTCCAGCACGCGCTGGATGAAGGCGCGGTTCGGCAGGTCGTCCCGCAGGCCAAAGGCGGTCAGCGCCACCTTCAGCAGGTTTCGATCCTCGACCAGGGCCTGCGCGCTGTGGATGCCCGCGATGCGCGCGCGGAATTCGGTTTCGGCCCGGCGCAGCGTTGGCGACGCGGCATGGCTTTCCTGTTGCCGTTCCAGCGTGCGTTCCAGGAACCGCCAGCCGGCATAGCCGCCGATGGGAAGAACCGGCTGAAAGCTCATGCCCGCGCCGCCGCGAA
>SKNG01000501.1 GCA_007120685.1 Paracoccaceae bacterium
AGTGAAGGAACCGCCATGCCGCTGATGAAATCCTGGCTGGAAAGCGCCAACCGCCCCGATTGCCCCTTTCCGCTGAACAACCTGCCCTATGGCGTGTTCTCCACCCCCGGCAAGGACCCGCACTGCGGCGTGGCCATCGGCGACCGGATCCTGGACCTGACCGCGATGGAAAAGGCCGGGCTTATGAAGCTGGCCGACAAAAAGGTCTTCGACCGGCCGGAATGGAACGCGGTGATGGCGCTGGGCCCGGATGCCTGGACGCGGCTGCGCAAGCTTCTGTTCGGCTTCCTGGCCGATGGCTCGGCCCTGCGGGGGCAGGCCGAACGCTTCATGGTGCCGCTGGCGGACGCGAAGATGCACATGCCCTTCACGGTGGCCGAATTCACCGATTTCTACGCCGGCAAGAACCACGCGGAAAACGTGGGCGCGATGTTCCGCGGCGCAGAGAACGCCCTGCCGCCGAACTGGCTGCATATCCCCATCGGCTATAACGGCCGGGCATCCTCGGTCATCGTCTCCGGCACCGATTTCCGTCGGCCCTGGGGCCAGTTGAAGGGGCCGCAGGACGATGCCCCCCGCTTTGCTCCCTCACAGCGCTTCGATCTGGAGCTTGAGCTTGGCGCCATCGTCGGCCAGCCCTCGCCCTATGGCCAGCCGATCAGCGTGGCCGAGGCCGATGCGATGATCTTTGGCTATGTGCTGCTCAATGACTGGTCGGCACGCGATATCCAGGCCTGGGAATACCAGCCGCTGGGTCCGTTCCAGTCCAAGGCCACCGCCACCTCGATCAGCCCCTGGATCGTCACGCGCGAGGCGCTGGAACCTTTCCGCTGCGCCGGGCCGGAGCGGGTGCATCCGCTGCTGGATTACCTGAAGGAACCCGGCCCGATGCTCTACAACATCGCCATGGAGGTGGAACTGACGCCAAAGGGCGGCGAGCCCACGGTGATCGCGCGCACCAATTACCGCGAGATGTATTATTCCTCGGCCCAGCAACTGGCCCATCACGCCACGGCGGGCGGCGGCATGCGGGTGGGTGACCTGCTGGGATCGGGCACCATCTCCGGCCCGGTGAAGGACAGCCGGGGTTGCCTGCTGGAACTGACCTGGGCCGGCAAGGAACCGGTCACGCTGAGCGACGGCCAGACCCGCACCTTCATCCAGGACAATGACCGCATCACCCTGCGGGGCAACTGCCATGGCGACGGCTATACGCTGGGTTTCGGCGATTGCACGGGCGTGGTGCTGCCCGCGCTGGAGCGCCCGTTCCGCTGATCGATCCCGGCCCGGGGACCTGGCCGACGACCGGGCTCAGCCCGGCTCCATCAGCCGGGTAAGCTCGGCCAGCGCGCCGGGAACCTGAGTGTCATGGCGGCGCGGCAGTTTCATCTGGAAATGCAGGAAGAAATACAGAAAACCCCGCCAGCTTGCCTCGGGATCGCGGGGATCAAGGAATTTCTCCTCGAAAAAGTCACGCAGCCGGTTCCAGGGCATCCCCCGGTGGCGCAGCGCCAGATAATGCGCCGCATCATGGCCCAAAGGAAACAACCCGCAATTGTCCCAGTCCAGCACCCAGCGATCGGGCAGCACATTGCCGGAACTGGGATCGCCATGCGCAAAGCCGCGCGGTCCCGCCGCGATCTGCACGCCCCAACGTGGCAGCGCCGCGGCCAGGTCGAGGTCATGGTCAGGGAAGCGCGCGGCCAGCTCCGTCGGCGCGGCTTCCAGCATCCAGTCCAGAATGCCGACTGAAAAATCCAGCATGTCCGCAGGCGGGGCTGGCAACCCGCCCGGGTCTATGGCGGCCAGACTGTTGAACAGCGCGGTTGCGCTGCCGGCCGTCCTCTTGCGCCTATCCGGCAGATCGGCCCATTCGAAATAGGCCGCCGCCAACGTGTCGCCCTGGACCAGATGCAGCAGCCGGGGGCTGTGAATCGCGCGAAGACGCGGGATCAGATGGGCCTGGGCATAGCGCATGCGCTCCAGTTCCCAGTGCCCGGTGAAATAGATCTTCTCGAATAGCCAGGCGCCATCGATCCGCACCCGTCGGTAGCTGTTCAGCGACCCAGCGCCCACACCGCGGCCCATGAATGCGCCTTCGGTCAGCCCGTCTGGCAGCCGAAGGACCGGGTCATGGGCCTGCAGCAAGGCGTGATAGCGCGTCTGTGCCGTGGCATTGTGGCCCTGCAGGGCCATGAAGGCGGTGACCAGCTTCAACTCGTGGCGATGCGGCGGCGCATCAAATGCGATATCGCGCAATTGCCGGGCCAGAAACGGCGGGGCATGAGTATCGGCAAGCGCCAGCACGGTGTTCCAGTCCGGATCGTCAAGACCGGTTTCCTGCAGGGCGTGCCGACAAGCCTTGACGATGCGATAGACCTCGCCGCTGCGCATCAGGGGCAGGCGCAGCCGGCGGCGCATGTCGGGCGAGAGTTTCGGCACGATCACCCGGCCCCAGCGGCGCAACGCGCGATCACCGGGCGAGCCGGGTCCGAGCAGACGATCGGTTGGCGTGCGGGTCATGCCTTTCCCTCTGCCAGAACCCGTTTCACGAAGTCGCATTCGCTCCAGGGCACCGAAACGGCGGCATCGAAGATCACCTCGCGCCCCTCCGATGCCAGAGCCAGGTATTTGCGATATTCCTCGGCATCATTGAAATGCTGCCGCCGCGCAACCTCCTCCATCGACTTTGCGCGAAAGGCGGCATTGTACTTGAAATGGGCAAAGAGCAGATCGCGCGCGGCGGGGCGAGCCTCGGCGACGAAATGCAATCCGGCAGAGGGGCGCATCCACGGGCGATAGCGCAGCAGCGCATATTTCTGCGCCACGAAAAGCTCGGCCCGAGAGCCGGGGATCAGCCGATGGCGCAGCGCGCTGGTGAAGACGGGCGCCTGGCTGTAGGGGCCCAGACTGCCCGAGACGGTCAGGAACGGCGCGCGCTCGACATGCCTGGCCTCGATGAAGGGGTCGTCGCTGGCAAAAGTTGCGTCTGACAGCGGTCCCTGCGGATACATGTCCAGCATGAAGACGCGCGCGGCATCGGCCTGCGCGAAATCGGCGCCCTGCACCAGTCCGGGCAGCCCGGCGGCCTGCCAGTCCTCGCCCGGGATCAGCAATTCATCGGCATCGGCCACCAATGACCAGCGGTCGCAGCGGAAATGCGCCAGCAGCGCCTGTTGCCAGGCCACCCCGTATTGCGACTGGCCGTATTCGGTATCGACCGAGAACAGCGCCACGTCCGGCGCTTCGGCCAGGATATCGAGCGAGCCATCGTCCGAGCCATTGTCGGCGATCAGGAATCCCTCAACCCCCAGCGCCCGGTAATGGGCCAGGAAATGCGGCAGCATGAAGGCCTCGTTGCGCAGGCAGGCCACCACCGCCACCGGGGCCGAGGCCACCCCCGCCAGCCTTTCCGGCGCCGAGATCAGGTCCAGCGCATTCGACCGTGCCCCCAGCCGAAGGGGCTGGAAGCTGGGCCAGATCTTCATCGGCTGCGGCCAGGTCCCGGCGCGGCCGGCCTGCACCGCCGCCATCGGCTCGGTGCCGTCCAGATGCGCCAGGCTGATGCCGGCGCCACGAAACGGCAGGAAGCCGTTTTCCCATTGCGGCACCAGCGGCCCGCCCGGGCGCGAGCGGCGCATCACCGCCACGCGGTAGTCATCCTGCGCCACCTGGATGCCGGACAGGGCCAGCAGGTCGCCCACCAGCTTGTCCTCCATGAAGGACCGCTGGATCAGCGCCCTTCCCGGCCCGCTGGCCGCCCCCCGGCCCAGCGCCGCCATCGCCCGGCGCGACAGCGCATAGGCCGAGCCGCCATCGGCATAAAGTGACGGCTCGGGCGACTTGTCCAGTTCCAGCCGACCGCGGGGCGAGCGTGCCTTGGCCGTGTGCCAGGTGCGGTCCATCTGCCCGCGCACCCGGTGCAGGCGGCGGCCATGGTAGTCATGCGCCATATGCGCAAGGCCGAAAAGAAAGGTCTCTGCATCCAGGAAGCAGTCGTCATCGACCTTCAGCAGGTAGGAAAAATCGGTTTGTCCCAGCACCCATCGCGCAAGGGCGAGGGTCTTTTGCGGCAGGCCCTCGTAATCATCCGGCGCGTCCAGATGCACGATGTCGCCCTCGCGTTCGCCCGCGCCATCGCCGGTGAAGATCAGGAAGGGCACGCCAAGGCGCTGCAGATCGGCCAGCCATGTCTGGCGCAGCACCTTGATGCGCGTGTCCAGATTGGCCCGGCAGGTATAGACGCAGACCAGCGTGTCAAAGAGATGCCGCGCGGGCGTCCGGAGCAGGCCGGCGCGGCAGGTGGATGCGGGCAGGTCGGTGCTGTCGATGCCCAGCGTCGCCGCCATCCCCGCCCCGCCCGGCGCGCGCGCCAGCGCCGCTGCGGCCAGCGCAGGGCCGGTCTCTGTCAGCATCTCGGCGCGCGTCTGCGCCGGCATCGCCGCGACGGCGGTCAGGAGCTGCCGTGCCCCGGCTTCGTCCCCCCGGTGCAGCAGCGTGACGGCCAGCCGCAGCGTCAGCGTCAACCCGGCGCTGGTGCCGCCGGATGCGCCAAGCGCTGCCAGATCGTCAATCCACTGCGACAATGCCTCGTCTGGCTCCGTTTCCGGCGGATCGCTTCGGTCGGCGCGGGGGGACGCGCCTTCGAAGGCGCGTGCAAACGGGCTTTCCAAAGCCCGTTTTCCGCCGGTGCCGCGGCGTTCCGGATCGTGCAGGCCATTGCTGTCTCCCACCCCTTCGGCCAGCGCCAGCGCCCGGCGAGACAAATCCGCCAGCGCAGCGCGCTGTGGGTCATGCGGCACCCCGTGCCAACCCGCCGCCACCGCCCGCCCGGCCGCCCCGGCCAGTGCCTCGGCCTGCGCGTCATCCATTTCGGGCCGCGCCGAGGCCGGACGGGGATGGGCAAGCCAGCGCAGCAGGGCCTCGTCCTGTTCGGCCTCGGTCAATCCATCCGCGGGCGCCGGCATCGCCCCCGGCCCGGTTGGCGCTTGCAACGGCCCCAGCAGGTCCCGCCGGAAGCGCGGCAGGTCGAAACAACACAGCGGCTGGAACCGCGCCAGCGCCGATGCAACCTCGCCTCGTGCCGCCGCGCCGTCGGCCGGCCCGGCCTCGATCAGCGCCGAAAGGGCGCGAAACGCCGCACCGGCCTCGGCCAGCCCTTCCGGCAAGGCGGGTTGCGATGCGGATTGCCGCGCCTCGATCTCGGCCCAGAAAGCGGGCGACAGCGCGTAAAGCCGCAGCACATCGTCCCGCACCCGTGCCGCCATCCCCTCGGGCAGCGCCGGGCTGTCCAGCGCCAGCGCCGCGCAGGCGCGTAGCAACGCCAGGCAGGGCACCCGCTCCCAGTAATCGCCTGCTCGCGCGATCAGCGCATCCAGAAACCCCGCCAGCATCGCCGCGCGCTGCGCCGGGCCGGGCGCGCGCCCGGCGGCATCGGGCGCACCCTGCCGGGCCTGATCCGCCACCCAGGCCAGCGCCTGCGTGACCAGCCAGCCACGGCGCCGGCCGGCCAGCTGCCGGCAGGCATGGGCCACGTCATCGAACTGGCCCTGCAGATAGAGCATCGGCAGGCTGGCCGAGAGATGCCAGGCATTGCCGGTATCCGCCACGAAACGGGGATGCCCGCGTGCCCTGGCCAAAGCGTGCAGCGCGCGGGGGTCGTGATGCGTGCAGAACCACTCGGTCAGTACCGTGAAGGCCATCCGCTCAGCCTCGGGCGCCAGCGCGGCCGCGTCCAGCAGCCCGGCCAGCAGGGGCAGCGAGTCCTGCGCGGGGTTGGCGCGCATCGGGCCGGTGAAACGGTCGCGCAGCACCTGGATGGGGTCGCGCCCCTCGGCACCCTCGCCCTGCATCGACTGGTCAAACCGGGCGGCATGGGCGCGCGCCGCCTCGCCGGACAGGACCGCGCGCTGATGCACGGGCCGGCCGTCGCCCTGAAACCAGCCGGTCAGGCCGAAGTAATCGGCGCAGGCGGCCAGTTCGGCGCGCGTCTGCGGCGACAATTCCGCCGCCAGCCCGGCATGACGCACATGCTCCAGCGCCTGCAGGGCGGCCAGATCGTCATGGCGCAGCAGCGGCGTGCCGGCCTGCTGCTCCACTCCCTTGCGCAGACCGTCGCGGGTGACGGCCGTCTCGGCCAGAATTGCGCCCGCGCCATCGACCAGCCGCAGCGCCACGCGCGCGGCACCGCCCGCCCAGATCCGGCCCGGCAACAACGCACTCAGCGCATGTTCCGGCTCCCCACCCGGCAGCAGATAGGGCAGCGCCTGACCCGGCAGCTCCAGCGGCCTCTCCAGCCCCTCGGCCCACAGCCGCAGGCCCCGGCCTGCCAGCCGCGCGGCCGCGGCCCGGTCCAGCCCGCGCCAGACCGCCTCCATCCGGTCGCTGACTGCCAGCCCCCGCCCGGCCCAGTCTGCCACCACCGGCGCGCTGTCCAGTCGCAGGCTGCCGGGCACCATAACCCCCACCCAACCGACATGGGCAATCCGCTCCAGACCCGGAAAGCCCCGGCGCAGGAAGAGCCGCCCCTCACGCGCGGGCCGGGGGAAGCGGTCGAACCGGCCCAGCACCTTGCCGTCCAGCCGTAGTGCCACCTGCAACCGGCCGAAGCGGATGTCGATATCCACCGCGCCCGGCGCAAAGTCGCGCCGGAATGAGATTTCGCGCCGCCAGCCGGCCGCATCGCGCCGGTTGACCACGGCCAGCCCCTCGTCCCGGCGCAAGGACAGGTGGAACGGGATGCAAATGAACCCGGCATCATGGAAATCCAGGTTGAACACCGGATCGACCGACAGATCGGCCTCGCAGCGCAGCATGGCGCCAGCGGCAGTCCTGAAAGGCAGCATGCACCGCGTCCCGTCGATCCGTTCCGGTTTCAGCGCCCGCTTATTGCGCCCTTGCACGGGGGATGCAATCGCTGCCCACCATGCCGGGCAGGGATGGGCTGGGCTTCGCCGGCGCCCGCGTTATCATCATGGCCCAGCAAGGACCGGAACCCATGATCGCCGAACCGCTGCTGATGCCCACGCCAGCCGGGCTCTATTGCCCGCGCGGCGATTTCCATATCGACCCCGTGCGCCCGGTCCCCCGCGCGCTGATCACCCATGGCCATGCCGACCACGCCCGCGCCGGCCATGGCGCGGTGCTTGCCACGGCGCGCACGCTCGATATCATGGCGATCCGCTATGGCGCCGACTTCACCGCCCGGCGCCAGATTGCCGAGGGGACGATCGACATCAACGGGGTGACGGTCAGCTTTCACCCCGCCGGCCATGTGCTGGGCTCGGCACAGATTGCCGTGCGGGCGGGCGGGCAGCGCGTGGTGGTCTCGGGCGACTATGCCCGCGCGCCCAACCCGGCCTGCGAAGCCTTCCAGCCGGTGCCCTGCGACATCTTCATTACCGAGGCCACCTTCGGCCTGCCGGTCTTCCGCCACCCCCCGCCGCAGGCCGAGATCGCGCGGCTGACGGCCTCGCTCGCCGCCTTCCCGGACCGGCCCCACCTGATCGGCGCCTATGCGCTGGGCAAGGCGCAACGGATGATCGCGCTGCTGCGCCAGGCCGGCCATGACGGGCCGATCCACATCCACGGCGCGCTGCAGAAGCTCTGCGACTACCACATCGCTCAGGGCATCGACCTTGGAGACCTGCGCCCCGCCACCACCGAGCGCGGCAGGAAACTCGACGCACGGATCGTCATCGCACCCCCCTCGGCCTTTGCCGCCACCTGGGTGCACCGTTTCCGGGATCCGGTGATCGCCCATGCCTCGGGCTGGATGGCGGTGCGGGCGCGGGCGCGCCAGCGCGGGGTGGAACTGCCGCTGGTCATCTCCGATCACGCCGACTGGCCGGACCTGACCCGCACCATCACCGACACCGGCGCATCCGAGGTCTGGGTCACCCATGGCCGAGAGGAGGCGCTGGTCCGCTGGTGCGCGCTCCACCAGATCCCCGCGCGCCCCCTTCGCCTGGTCGGCTATGAGGACGAGCCGGAATGACCCGCCCAACCGCCATTCCACCCCCCGCACCCCCCTCTTTGCTCTGCAAATATCCCGGGGGGAGTCGCGCGCCAGCGCGGCGGGGGGCAGCGCCCCCCAACCCGGGCCGCTACCCATGACCCCCTTCGCCACCCTGCTGGAACGCCTCGCCTTCACGCCCGCGCGCAACGCCAAGCTGCGGCTGATCGGCGACTACCTGGCCCACACCCCGGACCCGGACCGCGGCTGGGCGCTGGCGGCGTTGACCGGCGGGCTGAAACTGCGCACGGTTACGCCCTCGCTCCTGCGCGCGCTGGCCGAGGATCGGGTCGATGCCGACCTCTTCGCGCTTTCCTACGATTCCGTCGGCGATCTGGCCGAGACCATCGCCCTGATCTGGCCAGCCCCGGATCAGGGCGCCGATATCAGCCTGACCCAGGTCGTCACCACTCTGCAGACCACGAAAAAACCCGACCTGCCCGCGCTCATCGCCGGCTGGCTGGATACGCTCGGCCCTTCCGAACGCTACGCACTCCTGAAACTCGCCACCCGGGGGTTACGCGTCGGCGTCTCGGCGCGGCTGACCCATGTGGCGCTGGCGCAGCACGCGGGCGCGGGCGGCCCGCCCGCCGACCGTATCGGCGAGGTCTGGCACGGCCTCGCGCCCCCCTATCCCGGCCTCTTCGACTGGCTGGCCGGCGGGCCGGAGCCGCAGACCCAGGCCCGCGCCCCCTTCCGCCCGGTGATGCTCGCGCACCCGGCCGATGCCGAAGCCCTTGCCCCGCTCAACCCGGCCGATTTCGCCGCCGAATGGAAATGGGACGGGGTGCGCGTGCAGGCGGTGGCGGAGGGCGGCGGGCGCCATCTCTACACCCGCCGGGGCGAGGATATCTCAGCCGCCTTCCCCGATATGGTCGCTGCGCTGGATTTCGAGGGGGTGATCGACGGCGAATTGCTGGTGCGCCAGGGCGACGCCACCGCCCCCTTCGGCGAGTTGCAAAAGCGGCTCAACCGAAAGACCGTGACAAAGGCGATGCTGGCCAGTCACCCCGCCCATCTGCGCGCCTATGACCTGCTGCACTGGCAGGGCCGTGACCTGCGCCCCCTTCCCCTGACCGAACGCCGCGCGGCGCTGGAAACCGCCGTCGCGCAGATCGCCAACCCGCGCATCGACCTGTCCCCGCCCGTACCCTTCACCGACTGGGCCG
This sequence comes from Paracoccaceae bacterium, assembly GCA_007120685.1. GTDB lineage: Bacteria > Pseudomonadota > Alphaproteobacteria > Rhodobacterales > Rhodobacteraceae > Pararhodobacter. Next base: position 9,184 of record SKNG01000501.1, read on the forward strand.
CACTGGACGCCATCCGCGCCAACCCGCCCGACGCGGTGATAGAGGGGGTGATGATCAAGCGCCATGACAGCCCCTATCTGCCCGGCCGCCCGAAAGGCCCCTGGTTCAAGTGGAAGCGCGACCCGATGGTGGTCGATGCCGTGATGCTCTATGCCCAGCGCGGGCATGGCAAGCGATCGGGATACTATTCCGACTTCACCTTCGGGGTCTGGGACGGCGCGGCGCTGGTGCCGGTGGGCAAGGCCTATTTCGGCTTCACCGATGCCGAGTTGCGCGCGCTGGACCGTTTCGTGCGCCACAACACCACCGACCGTTTCGGCCCCGTGCGCCAGGTGAAACCCGATCTGGTGCTGGAAGTGGCCTTCGAGGGGCTGAACGCCTCGCCCCGCCACAAATCCGGCCTGGCCATGCGCTTTCCTCGCATCCGCCGCATCCGCTGGGACAAGCCGGCGGCCGAGGCGGACCGTATCGACACGCTACGCGCCATGCTGCCGGCCGATCCGCTCACATCCGCGCGAGGCGGCTGAAAGAATGCGCTGACCCCGGCTACCGGCGCGTTCTGCCCCGCGATGCCGACCTCCCGGCATGCCTGCCCCCACCGCTTTCCGCCCGGGTGCCGCTACCGGCGCCCGGTATCGCGCGCGACCCGCGCACCGGCGCGCGATCGACGGCGCTGGCGGCGGCGCTGGCGGCGGGGACGGGCGGCAAGACACCTACCAAGGGCACGCAATGCAGCAAGACATCCTCACCACCCTGCTGAACCCAGGAATCCTTTTCTTCATCCTGGGTTTTCTCGCCAAACTGATGCGCTCGAACCTTGAAGTGCCCGAACCGGTTCTGAAATTCGTGATGCTCTATCTGATGCTCAGCATCGGCTTCAAAGGCGGGGTCAGCCTCTATGAGGCGCCGCTTTTTGGCGACGGCATCATCATCGTGGGTTTCATCCTGGCTATGAGCGCGCTGGTGGCGCTTTATTCCTTCTACCTGCTGCGCCGCCGCTTCGGCGATGCCGATGCCGCCGCCATCGGCGCCACCTTCGGATCGAACAGCACGCTGACCTATATCACCGCCGTGGGCTTCCTGACCGCCACGGGGGTCAGTTTCGGCGGCTACATGACCGTCGCGCTGGTGGTGATGGAAACCCCGGCGATCATCCTGTCGATCCTGCTGGCGCGCAGCTACCAGCAATCCAGCAGCCGCATCGGCAAGGCCCGGCTGCGCATCGTCATGCGCAAGGCGGTGACGGACGGCACGCTGATGGTGCTGATCGGCTCCATGATCATCGGCTACCTGCTGATGGAACTGGGCCAGGAGGCGTCGCCGCTGGCGGCCTTCATCTCGGGCGACATGTTCACCGGCATGCTGATCTTCTTCCTGATGTACATGGGCACGGTGGTCGGCAAGCAGGTGCGCGCGCTGAAGGGCTTTCCGCTGTCGCTGGTTGCCTTCTCGCTGCTGGCGCCCATCGTCAACGCCGCGCTGGCCTTCGGCTTTGCCCGCTTCATGGGGCTGCAGCCGGGCGATGCGTATCTGTTGATGATCCTCTGCGCCTCGGCCTCCTATATCGTGGCGCCAGTGCTGCTGCGCGAAGGGCTGCCAGAGGCGAGCCCGGCGCGCTATCTGACGATGAGCATGGCCTTTGCCTTTCCGCTCAACATCGTGCTGGGGATCCCGATCTACTGGTGGGTGGTGCAGACATTCCTTTGAGCGCCTGAAGGGGCTGTATCCCGCGCGCCACTGCGCTATGACGCGGTGCAGCAACCGGACCGGGGCTTGCCCATGACCGACCAGACCGCGACCGACCAGACCGCCTTTCACGCCCAGGACAAGGACGCGGCCCTGCAGGCGCTGGACGCCACGCCCGAGGGGCTGGACAATGACGAGGCCGCGCGCCGGCTGGAAAAGCATGGCCCCAACCGCCTGCCCGAGGCCGCGCGGCGCGGCCCGCTGATGCGCTTCATCGTGCAGTTCAACAATGTGCTGATCTGGGTGCTTCTGGCCGCCGCGCTGATCAAGGCGCTGATGGGGCAGTGGATCGACACCAGCGTGATCCTGGGCGTGGTGGTGCTGAACGCCATCATCGGCTTCATCCAGGAGGGCCGGGCCGAAGCCGCGATGGAGGCGATCCGCGACATGCTGGCCCCGCGCGCCGCCGTCCTGCGCGACGGCAAGCGCGCCACCGTCGACGGCGCCGATCTGGTGCCGGGCGATGTGGTGCTGCTGGAGGCCGGCGACAAGGTGCCCGCCGACCTGCGCATCCTGCAGGCGCGGGGGCTGGCCGCGCAGGAGGCCATCCTGACCGGCGAATCGGTGCCGGTGGAAAAGGGCACAAAGCCGGTAGAAGAAGGCGCGGCGCTGGGCGACCGGTCCTCGATGCTGTGGTCCGGCACGCTGGTGACGCAGGGCGCGGGGCGCGCGCTGGTCGTGGCCACAGGGGCGGGCACCGAGATCGGGCGCATCGGTGGCATGCTGGCCGGGGTGCAGAAGCTGACAACGCCGCTGGTGGCGCAGATGGACCGTTTCGGGCGCTGGCTGAGCCTGTTCATCCTGACCGTGGCGGCGCTGCTGTTTGTCTTCGGCGTGTTCATTCGCGGCAATCCGATGGACGACATGTTCATGGCCGTGGTCGCCGTCGCCGTGTCCTCCATCCCCGAGGGCCTGCCGGCGGTGCTGACCATCACCCTGGCGTTGGGCGTGCAAGCCATGGCGCGGCGCAATGCCATCGTGCGGCGGCTGCCGGCGATTGAAACCGTGGGCGCGGTCTCGGTCATCTGCACCGACAAGACCGGCACGCTGACCCGCAACGAGATGATCGTGGCGCTGGCCGAGGTGCCCGAGGGACGGCTGGAGATTGCCGGCGAGGGCTATGCGCCCGAAGGCGCGATCACGGGCGAGGCCGAGGCGGACGCGCTGGCGCTGGCCGCCGCGCTGTGCAACGACGCCGATCTGCACGAGCGGCAGGACGGCTGGGCGGTCGAGGGCGACCCGATGGAGGGGGCGCTGCTGGCCTTTGCCGAAAAGGCGCTGGAGGCCCCCCGAAAGGGCTGGAAGCGCGTCGATGCCATCCCCTTCGACAGCCGGCATCGCTACATGGCGACGCTGAGCGAAAAGGACGGCACGCATCTGGTGCATGTGAAGGGCGCGCCAGAGCGGGTGCTGGGCATGTGCAAGGCGCTGCCGGATGGCGGCGATTTCGACGCCAGCGCCTGGTCAAAGCGCGCCGACGCCATGGCCGCCGAGGGCACGCGGGTTCTGGCGCTGGGGATGATGGAGACTGATACGCTTGAAGAGGGCGCGCTGGACGGCGGGCTTACCTTCCTGGGCCTTGTCGGCCTGATCGACCCGCCGCGGCCCGAGGCGATCGAGGCCGTCGCGGAATGCCGCGCCGCCGGCATCGGGGTGAAGATGATCACCGGCGATCATGCCGGCACCGCCGCCGCCATCGCCGCGCAGGTGGGGCTGGAACATACCGATCAGGTGCTGACCGGCGCCGATCTGGAAGAGATGGACGACGCCCGCCTTGCGCAGGTGGTCAAGGATGTCGATGTCTTCGCCCGCACCACGCCGGAACACAAGCTGCGGCTGGTCAAGGCGCTGCAAAGCCACGGGCTGACCGTGGCCATGACCGGCGACGGGGTGAATGACGCGCCGGCGCTGAAACGCGCCGATATCGGCATCGCCATGGGGCAGAAGGGCTCGGAAGCCGCGAAGGAGGCCTCGGACCTCGTGCTCGCCGACGACAATTTCGCCTCCATCGCCGCGGCGGTGCGCGAGGGGCGCACGGTCTGGGACAATATCCGCAAGGTGATCGGCTGGACGCTGCCCACCAATGCCGGCGAAAGCTCGACCATCATCATCGCCATCCTGATCGGCGTCACGCTGCCGATCACCGCGCTGCAGGTGCTGTGGGTGAACATGATCACCTCGGTCACGCTGGGCATCGCGCTCGCGTTCGAGCCGACCGAGAAGGCGACGATGGAGCGCCCGCCGCGGGACCGCAAGGCCTCGCTTCTGTCCGGGGCGCTGATCTGGCATGTGGTGCTGGTCGGCGCGCTTTACGCCAGCGCGATGTTCGGCATCTTCCACTGGGGCACGGGCCGGGGCTATGCGGTGGAACACGCCCAGACGCTGGCGGTGACCACGCTGGTGGTGCTGAAGGCCTTCTACCTGTTTCACGTCCGCTCGATCCACGGCAGCGCCTTCAGCCTGTCCGGGCTGATCGCCACGCGGGCGGTCTGGATCACGCTGGCGGTGGCGCTGGCCGCACAGGCGGTGCTGGTTTACTGGCCGATCATGCAGATCGGCTTCGGCACCATGGCGCTGTCGGCGCTGGATCTGGGCGTGATCCTGGGGCTTGGCGTGGTGTTCCTGATCGTCATCGAGATCGAAAAGCAGTTGCGCCTGACCCTGCGCCCGGTGCCTGACTAGGCGACAGCGCGCCACGCGACGGGGGGACGCGCGTTGCAACGCGCGTGACGGGCCTTCGAAGGCCCGTTTCCCGCCCGGTGGCAAACGGTGCGCCTGCCCGCGGGTTGGCGGTCGCTGACGCAAGGTTCGGCGTGACAAGCGTGCACGCCCGCCGCAGGGTACGCATCAGCCAGCACATGAAAGGGAGGCTCTCATGTCCAGCGCCCGCACCGCCCGGCCCGTCACCTCGCCGGATGGCACGCCCCCCGGCGCCAGCCTTTATCCGCATCTGCTGGCGCCGCTGGACCTGGGTCATGTCTCCCTGCGCAACCGGGTGCTGATGGGGTCGATGCATACCGGGCTGGAAGAACGCGGCGACTGGGACCGCGTCGCCGCCTATTACGCCGAACGCGCGGCGGGCGGCGCGGGGCTGATCATCACCGGTGGCATGGCTCCGAACGCCGAGGGCGGCGTCTTCCCCGGGGCTGCCGGGCTCTATACCGAAGACGACATCGCCAACCACCGAAAGGTCACGCAGGCCGTGCACGATGCCGGCGGGCGCATCGCCATGCAGATCCTGCACGCCGGGCGCTATGCCTATGGCAAGGATTGCGTTTCTTCCTCGGCCATCAAGTCGCCCATTTCGCCCTTCGTGCCGCGGGAACTGGACGAGGACGGGATCGAAAAGCAGATCGCCGATTTCGCCACCTGCGCCCAGCGCGCCCGGGAAGCGGGCTATGACGGGGTCGAGGTGATGGGTTCTGAAGGCTATTTCATCAACCAGTTTCTGGCCCTGCATGTGAACCGGCGGGAAGACCGCTGGGGCGGGTCATACGAGAACCGCATGCGCCTGCCCGTCGAGGTGATGAAGCGCGTGCGCGCGGCGGTGGGGGATGACTTCATCATCGTCTATCGTATCTCGCTGCTGGACCTCGTCCCCAACGGTCAAAGCTGGGACGAGGTGCTGCGCCTCGCCCGCGCGATGGAAGAGGCGGGCGCGTCGATCCTCAACACCGGCATCGGCTGGCACGAGGCGCGCATCCCCACCATTGCCACCTCCGTCCCCCGCGCGGCGTTTTCCTGGGTGACGAAGAAACTGATGGGGCAGGTGGGCATACCGCTGATCACCTCGAACCGGATCAACACCCCGGATGTCGCGGAATCGCTGCTGGCAGAGGGCTGCGCCGACATGGTGTCGATGGCCCGCCCCTTCCTGGCCGACGCCGAGTTCGTCAAGAAGGCCGCCGAGGGACGAGCCGAAGAAATCACCCCCTGCATCGGCTGCAACCAGGCCTGTCTGGACCATACTTTCATGGGCAAGATCAGTTCCTGCCTGGTCAACCCGCGCGCTTGCCATGAGACGGAACTGAACTATACCCCCGCCGCGCAGGCAAAGACCGTGGCCGTGGTCGGCGCCGGTCCTGCCGGGTTGATGGCGGCGCTGGTGGCGGCCGAACGCGGGCACAAGGTGACGCTGTATGAGCGTGATGGCCAGATCGGCGGGCAGTTGAACATGGCCCGCGTGATCCCCGGCAAGGAGGAATTCCACGGGCTGGTCGAATGGTTCGAAACCATGGTGGCACGCGCCGGTATCGACCTGCATCTGAACACCGAGGCCACGGCCGAGGCGCTGGAGGGCTTCGACGAGGTGATCATCGCCACCGGCGTGCTGCCGCGTGATCCGCAGATCCCGGGGCAGGACGGGGCGAATGTGGTCAATTACGTCGATGTGCTGAAGGGCGGGGCGATGGTTGGCAGCCGGGTGGCGGTGCTGGGGGCCGGTGGTATCGGGTTCGACGTTTCGGAATACCTGACCCATCAGGGCGAAAGCCCGACCCTGCATCTGGACCACTGGCTGCGCGAATGGGGCGTGACCGACCCCGAGGCCGCGCCGGGCGGGCTGGCAAAGCCCGAGCCGCCGAAACCCGCCCGCGCCATCACGCTTCTGCAACGAAAGGCCGAAAGGCCAGGCAAGCGGCTGGGCAAGACCACCGGCTGGATCCACCGCGCCAGCCTGACCGCGCGCGATGTGCGCATGATGGGCGGTGTGAGCTACGAGGCGATCACGCCGGATGGGATAATGCTGAGCACCGATCAGGGCCCGCAGATGCTGGCGGTCGATACCGTGGTGCTGTGCACGGGCCAGGAGCCGATGCGCGCGCTGGCCGATGCGCTGCAGGAAGCGGGGCGGCCGGTGCATGTGATCGGCGGGGCGGATGTGGCCGCCGAACTGGACGCCAAGCGCGCCATCGACCAGGGCGCCCGGCTGGCGGCCAGCCTGTAGCCGCAAGGGCCGGGCGCGGTTTCGCAATCGGAAACGCACCCGCGGCTTTGCCGCCCATCCATGCCGATTCGGCAACCTTGCGGTCACCATCTGCAAACAATTCCATCTCTACCCGCGTATTGTGCCGAATTTTCGCGATTCGGTCCGAACAAGGCCCGCCGCCTTCCATAATCGCGCCCGATTTGAGCGGTCTAACGGACCCAGGCAAAGCGAGGCGTGACGGGTGTGCCATGGATAGACTGACCGAGATGGAGGCGTTTGCCACGGTGGTGGACCAGGGAGGGTTCACCGATGCGGCGCGCAAGATGGGCATCTCAAAATCTGCGGTGTCCAAGCATGTCTCCTCGCTGGAGGCCCGGCTTGGGGCGCGGCTTCTGAACCGCACCACCCGCCGGGTCAGCCCCACGGAAATCGGTCTTGTCTATTACGACCGCGCGCGCCGGGTGCTGAATGACGCGGGCGAGGCCGACAGCATCGTCACCGCCATGCAATCCGCGCCCTCGGGCCTGTTGCGCATGTCGGTGGCCACTGATTTCGGCGTGTCGCTCTTGTCGCCGGTGCTGGACGAATTTCTGGCCGCATACCCGGAAATCAGCGTCAACATGGTGCTGAAGAACCGCTATGTGGAACTGATTTCGGAAGGGTTCGACGTTGCCATCCGGCTGGGAGAGCTGGAGGATTCGACCCTGCGCGCCCGGCGCATCACCGAAACCACCCAGCGCCTGATCGCCGCGCCAGGATATTTCGCCCAGCATGGCCGACCCGCGCGCATCGACGATCTGACCGAACACCGCCTGCTGCACTATTCCAACCAGGCCAGCGCCAATGTCTGGAAAATCACCGCCCCCTCGGGCGAGGAGCGTCAGGTGCGCGGCACCGGCTGGCTGACGGTCAATGACGGCCAGTCGCTGCTGAATGCCGCGATCAAGGGGCTGGGCATCGCCTATCTGCCCAGCTTCCTCTATCACGGCGCGCTCGCCAGGGAGTTTGTCGAAGACGTGATCCCGGACCTGCCCCGGACCACGCTGGGCATCTACGCGGTCTATCCGCCCGGGCGCTTCACGCAGCCCAAGGTGCGCGCCTTCATCGATTTCCTGGTGGCGAAATTCGCCGACAAGGGGCCTGACAGCTGGTGAGTTTGCTGCGCCGGTCGCGTCCCTCCGACCGGCAACTGCCCAACTGGGGCCGGCTGCGTGCCGGCCCCTTTTTTCATGCCAGCCATAGCCCTGCCGTCAGCGATCGAACGCTCAAGCCGGCGCCCGGCGACGCGTCTTCGAAGGCGCGTGGAAACGGGCTTTCGATAGCCCGTTTTCCATCGCTGCCTCTGCCCCGCGCTGCCTCCGCCGGCAGGCCGGTCAGAACCCGCCTTCGGGGATGCTGGCCAGCAGATCGTCGCCCACCGCGATGCGCGACAGGTCGGGGAGGATGCGGGGCAGCTCCCATTCCATGAAATACCGGCAGGTCAGCAGCTTGCCCTCCACATAATCCGGATCGCGCCCGGTGGCGGCCAGCGCCGCCAGCGCCTTGTCCAGCCAGATCCAGCCCACCACCAGATGCCCGAAAGCCATCAGGAAGGGTGTCGCATGCTGCATGGCCAGCCGCGCATCCCCCATCGCCCGCAACCGCGCCACGCAGTCCAGCACCGCCACCAGCGCCGCCTCCAGCGCCCGCGCCGGTTCTTCCAGCTGATCCTGCCCCCGCGCGCGCGCGATGGTGGCGCGTATCTCGCCCTCCAGCGCCGAGAGCGCCGCACCGCCGTCGCCCATGATCTTGCGCCCCAGCAGATCCAGCGCCTGAATGCCGGTGGTGCCCTCGTGGATGGGGTTCAAACGGTTGTCGCGCCAGACCTGCTCCACGTCATAGTCCCGCGTGTAGCCATAGCCGCCGTGGATCTGGATCGCCAGATCATTGGCCCGCAGACCCATTTCCGAAGGGAAGGTCTTGATCACCGGGGTAAGCAGGCCCAGCAACTGCCCTGCCGCCGCGCGCGCCTCGGCCTCGGGCGCGGCCGTTTCCTCGTCGATCAGCCGCGCGCCGCGCAGCACCAGTGCCAACGCCCCCTCGGCCAGCGCCTTCTGCACAATCAGCATGCGCCGGATATCGGGATGGTCAATCAGCGGCACCTGCGGCGTGGTCGGGTCCTTCACCCCAAGCGGCCGGCCCTGCGGCCTTTCGCGCGCATAGGCCAGCGATTGCCGGTAACCCCGGCAGGCCAGCGCCGCCGCGCCCAGCCCCACGCCAACGCGGGCCTCGTTCATCATCTGGAACATGATCGCCAGCCCCTGCCCCGCACCGCCGATGCGCCAGCCCAGCGCCCCCTCGCCCTCGCCGAAGTTCAGAGCCGTATTGACGGTGCCGCGATAGCCCAGCTTGTGGTTCAACCCCGCCAGCGCCACATCGTTGCGCCGCCCGTCCGGCAGGATGCGCGGCACGGCGAAGAGCGAGATACCCTTGGTCCCGGCGGGCAGGTTGCCATCCTCCAGCGCGATCTTGGCCAGCACCAGATGCACGATGTTGTCGCCCATCTCGTGCTCACCGCCGGAAATCCACATCTTGTTGCCGCGCAGCCGGTAGCGATGGCCCAGATCATCCTCGCCGTCGGGCAGCGCACGGGTGCGAACGTCGGCCAGCGACGAACCCGCCTGCGGCTCGGACAGGCACATGGTGCCGTAATGGCGCCCGTGCAGTTGCGGCATCGCCCAGGCCTTGGCCTGCGCCGGCGTGCCGTGGGTGGCGATCAGCCGGGCATTGGCCCGGGTCAGCAGCACATAGCCGCAGGTAGCGATATTGGCGGCCGACAGCACCCCCGCCACGGCCGTTGTAACCAGTGTCGGCAGCCCCGCCCCATCGTGATCGGCGCCGAAATCGGCGGCCATCAGCCCGGCCTCTCGGTAGCTGTCCAGCGCCTGCTCGATCTCCGGTAGCAGCACCACGCGGCCGTTTTCCAGCCGGGGCTCGTTCTGGTCGGACAGGCGGTTGTGGGGGGCGAAACGGTCGGCGGCCAGTTGTTCGGCCAGCGCGACCACCTCGCGGAAGGTGCCCTCGTCATGCTCGGCAAAGGCCGGGAAGGCGGTCAGCGCGCGCCAGTCCAGCCAGCCGGCCAGCAGGAAGTCCAGATCGTCCATGTCCAGATAAGGGAAACTCATCGCATCTGCCCTTCATTGTCTGACGATATCCTCAGACGTGATGCCCCTGAAGGCAAGCCCGGACATGGCGTCACACATCAGCGCGGGTGCCCGGTCGGACTTCCGGAACCGCGACCGCATCCCAGCGCCCGCCATTCGCGGCTGGACAGGATAACAGAACCGTGGCCTTCTGGCATCGGAACAAAGTCCGCAGTTGCCACCCGGCGGCCAGCGGCACGGGAAGGTGCGCGACAGGATGGGTAACAACGATCAATCTGGTCTGGCCAACCTCGGCGCCAACGCCACTGAAACCGGCACGCCTTCGCCCTTCACCCGGCTGGGACCCACCGGCATCGTCTTTGGTACACCGATCTTCAGCGCAACCCCGCTGGGCGCCGACTGGGGGTTGGGCCAGGTGGAATGGGAACGCTCGGTCGCGGTCGACATCACCGGCGACGGGCAGCAGGAGGTGGTGATTTCCACCACGCCCGAAGGCGCGAACGAACGGCCCGAGGAAGCCAGCCCGCTGGTGGTGCTTGGCTGGCGTGACGGCGCACTGGTGGAACTGAGCGCCGAGTTGCTGCCCGGTCCGGTCGGCGGCTCGATCGTGCGCAACTTCATCCTGGGCGATTTCAACCGCGACGGGATCACCGACATCCTGGTCAACAGCACCGGGACCGAGGCCTTCCGGCCGTTCCCTGGCGAACGCAACGTGCTGCTGCTCTCTTACGGCGAAGGGCGCTACACTGACGCCACCCACCTGCTGCCCGACTACACCGATTTCAGCCACGGCTCGGTCGCAGCCGACTTCAGCGGCAACGGGCATCTGGACCTCTATATCAACAACCTGGGCGAGCGCGACAACATCACCAGCTATCTGCTGCTGGCCGACGGCGAGGGCGGCTTCGGCCCGCCGCAGCATTACTCCACCCTGCACGGCTGGCCGCGCGGCGCCAGTTTCGACGAGACCTTCGAATGGGTCACGATGTCCTACCACGCCGACGGCATCGACTACGCCGCCAACGGCATTCCAGACATCTTCCTGGGCTATGTCACGTATTTCGGCCCCGGCCATCTGGCCCCCGATGCGCTGGGCTTTGCCGTGGCGGTCAACGATGGCACGGGGAATTTCACGCTGGTCTATGACGATGCGCTGGCCCCCGATCTGCCGATGGAGCAGATCCGCAACGGCATCCTGCTGCCCGAGATGACGCGGGTGGGCGATGTCACCGGCAACGGGCTGGAGGATCTGATCGTGCTGTGGGTGGGGCCGGATCTGATCCACTTCCAGTTTCTGGAAAACCGGGGCGCGGACGGTTTTATCGACCAGTCGCACCGGATCGGCGGTCAGGAAGGCGGCGCGCGTCTGGACTATGCCACCGGCACGCCGGATTTCTTCCTGACCGACATCAACGCCAACGGGCATCTGGATATCGTGCTGTCGCGCTGGACGCCAGATTTCTCTGCCATGCAGGTGCATTGGTTCGAAAACGACGGCGAAGGCAATTTCGCCCGCATCGACCCGGCAGCCTATCCGGGCACCATCCAGTCCATCCTTGCCGATGTGAACGGCGACGGGGTGCCGGACATGGTCTATATGGTCTCGGGCTGGGACTTGCCGGAACATGATCCATCCGGTCTGAACTACGCCGCCGTGCGGCTGGGCCGTCTGATCGATGGCGTGGCGGTTCCGGTGGAGGGCACGGTGCTGGACAGGGCCGGCAGACCGCTTGAGGGGACGCAGGTTACCTTCATCCCCGACGAAGGCGCGGCAAGCATGGGGACGACCGATGGTCTGGGACAATTCGCCCTGGACCTGCCAGCCGGCACCTCGGGGGTGCTGACGGCCGAACGCCCGCACCAGCCGGGCGACCGGACGCCGACCGCGGGCGACGCGCTGGAGGCGCTGCGCCTGGCAGTGGGTCTGCCCCTGTCCTGGGGTCAACCCAATCCGCATCATTTCATCGCCGCCGATTTCAACGGCGACGGGCGGGTGGATGCCGGCGACGCGCTGGACATCCTGCGAGTGGCATTGAACCTGCCAACCGCGCAGGCGCCGCGCTGGGTGTTCATCGATGCCGAAGCCGATCTGTCATCCATCGACCGCGGCAACGTCCAGGTTCCGGAAACCAGATCCTATGACCCGGTCATGCACGGGCTGCCTGACCCGGCCTTTATCGGCATCATGACCGGCGACATGATCGGCTGACCGGCTGACCGGCTGATCGGCGCCGCCGTCACCCGGCGGGCCGGGCCGGTTCTGCAAGCGCCATCTCGATTGCCGACAGCACGGCGGCCGGATCGGCGTAATAGACAAGTTGCCCCGCGTTCTCGGTGACATGCAACTTGGCGCGCAGGCCCAGGCGGGCGGCAAAGCCCTCGACCGATTCGCAACTGACCACAGGGTCGTGCCTGCCGTGGACCAGATGCACCGGACAATGCGACGCTTCGGCCAGCGACGACCAGTCGCGCACCACGTGGAAGCTGTCCATTTCGAAGGCGCGATAGCCCTGGGCCACGGCAAAGCGAACCCCGTCGCGCAGGATATCCAGCACCTCGGGCTGCCGGGCGACTTCCTGGTCCTTGGGCGAATCGGCGTAAAGCGCATTGATGAAACGGTGTTCGCCGCCGGCGTCGATCTGGCGGATGCCGGCGCGCAGAATAAAGGGCAGCGCGGTGGGCGTGAAACGCGCGGTATAGGCGACCAGCCGCTGCCGCGCCGACATCATGGCAAATTGCCGCACCGAAGTGATGGGCACCCCCCCGGCGATATTGATGATGGCGCGCACCCGCTGCGGCGCCAGAGCAGCATGCCCGAAAGCATAGACCGCGCCCGCCATATGGCCGATCAGTACCACGTCCGGCATGCCGAGATAGGTGCAAAGCTCTTCCAGATCGGCGGCAAACAGCCGGATGGCATCGCGCGGCAAGACCATGCCGGGCGGCAGCATAGCGGGGTCGATCCCCTGCGCCGAGCCGAAGAAGGGGCGCTCGGGGGCGATAAGCTGCACCCCGCGCCCGGCCAGCAGCGCGCCCAGCTTCGCGGTGATGCCGATCCCGTCCAGCATTCCGTGCAGAAAGATCACCGGCCGGCCGCGCGTCGGCCCGATGCGGTGAAAGGGCATCCGCCGCCCGCTTTTCAGGGTCAGGAAATGCACGTCGCGCTGCGCGGCGGTAGCGGCACCGGGCATCGGCAGATGCGCCGCCAGCCCCAGTACCAGCCGCAGCAGTTGCGGTTGCGAATGGGTGCCGGTCTTGCGCAGGATCGCCTTGAGCTGCGTGCGCACCGTGCTCAGCTGGCGCCCGCGGGCCTCGGCGATCTCGGGCAGGTCCATCCCCTCGATCATCAGCGCCACGATCTCCAGCTCGCTGTCCGACAGATCGAAGCTTTCGCGCAGCATGTCGGCCATCAGCGGGCTCCAGCGTGCGCTGGCGCTGCGCAGGACCATCTGCAGGCTGCCGTCGGGCTGGGCCTGCGGCTGCGCCACCAGATGATGCGGCAGGCCGGTTTCGTCCTGCAGGGTCAGAAGCTGCGCACGCGGTGGGGTCACCGGCTCTACCTCGGCAAGGCTGGCCATGTCGGCCAGACCCTGACGCAGGCGTTCCAGCGCCGCGGGCGCCAGTGGCAGCCGCTCGATGGTCATGCCCGCGCGCAAGCCGAACTGCCGGGCGGCGCGGGCGTTCAGCCAGACAATCCGCCCGCCGCCATTGAGCGCGACATGCAGCCCGCCATGCGCCATGCTGGACTGCAATGCCCGGTTTCCGGATTCGCGGCCCAGCTTTTCCAGAATCTGCAGCGAAGTGTTGAAATGCGCCAGCGTCGGCGAAAGGTCGATCAGATCCTGCACGGGCGGGGCGGCAAGGTCTTCGGGGTCCAGCCCGGTGATGGCCTGCTCCAGCTGGGCCTGCCACAGCGCCATCAGTTGGTCATAGCTTTCCGGGGTCACGGCTGTTCTGTATATGGCTTCCAGAAACGCCGGGTCGGGGTCGATAAGGCGGGCGCTTCGGGCGAAATTGGGCAGATCGTCAGCCGACAAAATCACCTCTCCATCCAATCCACCAGCCAATTGATCGTGCCCAAGCGGACGCCGGTTGTAAAGCCTGTGGTTACGCCATTTGGGGTAAAGGCCGGAATTTCTGTTTGCTGGAAGATGGATAGACGGCTTGAGTGGCGAAGCGGCGGATGCAGGGGCTGGCGGCGTTCGAGCCATATGGGGCAATCTGTCGCGCCTGGACGGGTCCGACGCATCGCGCCGGGCGTGGCGGGTCGTGGACGGGCGGGGGCAGGCGAAGGAGAGCCGCATGGCGGGTGCGACGGAAGAGGCCAGAGGCGCGCTGCCGCTTCGTTGGGTGTTGCCGGGTCTTGCGGGCCTGACCTTGCTTCTGGCCGCAGACCCGCTGTGGTCAGAGCAGAACACGCTGGGCACCGCGACCGAGCCTTCCCAAAGCGCGGACCCCATCGCCGCGCAACCCGTTACCGCCACACCGCCCGCGCCCGTGACCGGCACCGGGGCGGCCACTGCGGCCGAGGAACTGGCCGCCGCAGCCGCAGCCGC
>SKNG01000381.1 GCA_007120685.1 Paracoccaceae bacterium
CAGCTCCCGCAATCAGCTCTCGGCAGCAAGGCGCCCTTGCAGGCGATGAAGGAATGGCACAAACTCAAGCCACAGCTGTTCAGGAAGCAGCCATACTACCTTCCGGGATGTGACAGCTACTAAAGGCGCCAAACGTCGCCCGAGACGCAGGCGATAATCCGACAGCATTGCGATTGGCCAAGGATCTTTTGCGCCTGGCACGCGCTGGTGACGTGCCTAGCCGCATTGCCTCTGCGAAGCACGAACTCGCGCGGTCATTGGTGGCGATGAATCGGTATGATCAGGCCGAGCAACTGTTCCGCGAGGCACTTAAGATTGGGCGCCAATCGCTGGGCCCGCGCCACCAGAATTTTGTAGGCTTCCTCAGAGACCTCGCTGGGTTTCTTTGGACAACTGGACGGTATGCCGAGGCAGAGCCGTTGTGTCGCGAAGCGCTGGAGATCACGCAACAGTTGCTTGGCCCCCGCCACGCAAAGGTTGCAACCGAACTCAACAATCTCGCAGAATTGTTGCGCATGGCGGGGCGTTATGCCGAGGCCGAACCGCTCTACCGCGAAGCGTTGGAAATCGCGCTCGCGACCCTAAATGCGCGCCATCCCGAGGTGGCGGGCATCCGGAACAACCTCGGTTTATTGCTGGAAAAGACCGGTCGCTATGTCGAGGCGGAAGCACTCTTTCGCGAGGCGCTGCAGACCTTGCGCGAGGTTCTGGGCCCGCGCCACCCGAATGTGGCGACCCACCTCAACAACCTCGCCGGGCTGCTGGTGACGACGGGGCGGTATGACCAGGCCGAACCGCTTTACCGCGAGGCTCTGGACATCGGGCACGATACGCTGGGCCAACGCCATCCGGAAGTGGTGACGCGCATCAGTAACCTTGGCGGACTGCTTCACAAGATGGGACGACGTGCCGAGGCGGAGCCCCTCTACCGCGAGGCGCTGGAGATTGGGCGTGAGACACTAGACCCCCGCCATCCAGCTGTAGCGACGCGCCTCAGTAACCTCGCCGGGCTGCTTTTTGAGACGGGGCGATTGGACGAAGCCGAAATGCTATTCCGCGAGGCACTGGAGATTTCGTGCGAGGCGCTGGGCCCCCGCCACCTGGATGTGGCGATCCGCCTTCATAATCTCGCGGGGCTGTTGGAGGCGACGGGGCGGGCGAAGGAGGCGGTGCCAATGTATCTAGAAGCGTTGGAGATTGTCCGCGCGTCATTGGGCGATGCCCACCCGACCACCCGCATCGCGGCCGAAAACACCCTGAGCCACCTGAGCGAGCACGCCCCCGACCACCCGGACCTGCCCGCGCTGGCCGCCGCATTCCCCGACCTCTGAGCCCCCTCAGGGATGCGCGGCGTAGATCTGCGCCAGCCGGTCCACCGCCGCCTCGGGCGACATCTCCTCGCTCTCGCCCGTCCGCCGGCAGGTCAGTTCCACCACCCCCGCCGCCAGCCCCCGCGGCCCCACCGTCAGCCGCCAGGGCAGGCCGATCAGGTCCATGGTGGCGAATTTGGCCCCCGCGCGCTCGCCCCGGTCGTCATAAAGCGCGCTCAGCCCCTTGGCCGCCAGCGCCGCATAAAGCCCCTCGCAGGCTGCATCCGCCGCGCCGTCGCCCTGCTTCAGGTTGACGATCCCGGCGTGATAGGGCGTCACGCCTTCGGGCCAGATGATGCCGCGCTCGTCATGGCTGGCCTCGATGATCGCGCCCAGCAACCGGCTGACCCCGATCCCGTGCGAGCCCATATGCACCGGCACGCGCTCGCCCTGGTCATTGACGACGACCGCCCCCATCGGCTCGGAATACTTGGTGCCGAAATAGAAGATCTGTCCCACCTCGATCCCGCGCCCGACCTTGCGATGCGCCTGAGGCACCTGCGCGAAGGCGGCCTCGTCATGCGTCTCGTCGGTGCGCGCGTAAAGGCTGGTGAACTCCTCGCACACGGCTTTTACCGCCGCCGGGTCGTCGTGATCCACCGCCCGCGCGCCCAGCTTCAGCGCCGTCACCCGGTCGTCATAGAACACCTCCGACTCGCCGGTCTGGGCAAGAACCAGAAACTCATGCGTATCGTCCCCGCCGATGGGGCCGCTATCGGCGCGCATCGGGATCGCGGTCAGCCCCATGCGCTCATAGGTGCGCAGATAGCTGACCATATGGCGGTTATAGGCGTGCAGCGCCGCCGCCTTGTCCACGTCGAAATTGTAGCCGTCCTTCATCAGGAATTCGCGGCCGCGCATGACGCCGAAACGGGGCCGGATCTCGTCACGGAATTTCCACTGGATATGATAGAGCGTCAGCGGCAGATCGCGGTAGCTGCCGACATGCGCGCGGAAGATGTCGGTGATCATCTCCTCGTTCGTGGGGCCATAGAGCAGGTCGCGCTTGTGCCGGTCCCGGACGCGCAGCATCTCGGCGCCGTAGGCGTCATAGCGCCCGCTCTCGCGCCACAGATCGGCCGGCTGCAGCGTGGGCATCAGAAGCGGGATATGGCCCACGCGCTCCTGCTCCTCATGCACGATCGCCTCGATCCGGCGCAGCACGCGGTAGCCCAGCGGCAGCCAGGAATAGATGCCGGCAGCCTGCTGGCGGATCATGCCGGCGCGCAGCATCAGCCGGTGGCTGACGATCTGGGCGTCAGAGGGGGGTTCCTTCAGGACGGGCAGGAAATAGCGGGACAGGCGCATGGATCACCCCATGGAAATTGCCTGACCCGCTTAGGCGATTGCCTGCGCGGCGGCAAGCCTGCGCCTGCCTTCGCGACGGGCCTCAATAGGGGCCGGTGGCCATCACGACGATGGCATAGACCATGAAGGCGGCTGTGCCCCCCAGCATGAGCCAGAGCGGGATATAGGCGCGCATGAAACCCTCCTTGCGGGATGCGGCGATGACAGGGAAACGGCATCGGGCATCGGCGCCGGGGGCGCGCGGGCAGGGGGGCGGTGGTTTTTCCGAAGCAGGGCGGCGCCGTTCACCATAGGCCGGCCACGCCCAACTCGGCGACGGGCCACGGCCGGAGGATGATGCGCAGGGGGCAGGCCGGCAGGCCCGTCGCTGCCTTCCGGCGTGGCCTCCGCGATCAGTGCGGCGGGGGGGTCGCTGGCCGTCGGATGAAGGCCGGGCTGCCCGGCAAGGCCGGGTTGCAGCAGCAGGAGCAGGAAAAGGACGACCAGAAAGCGGCGCATGTCCCCTGACCTGAATGCCTGCCCGAAGCGGAAGATGGGAAGCCCCCTCCCTCGCCGCAAGGGTATCTGGCGGGGGGCAGCACGAATGATTGTCGGGCTGTTTCCCGTGCCGCGCAACCGGGCGAGCCGGCCCGCCGCTACCGTCCCGGCTTCAGATGCTTCTTCAGCCGCGAGGGCTGGGCTTTCTTCCGGTCCCGGTAGGGGTTCTGGTCGCCCTGACCGCGCAGCCACAGCCGGATCGGCGTGCCCGGCATGTCAAAGTCAGCGCGCAACCCGTTGATCAGATACCGCTCGTAGCTTTTCGGCATCTCCTGCGGGTTCGAGCATTTGACCACAAACCCCGGCGGCCGGGTCTTGGCCTGGGTGATATACCGCAGCTTGATCCGCCGGCCCCCTGGCGCCGGGGGCGGGTGCGCCTCGGTCATCGCGGAAAGCCACTGGTTCAGCCGCCCCGTGCCCACGCGCCGGTTCCAGACCGCATGCGCCTGCACCACCGCCGCCTGCAACCGCTCCAGCCCGCGCCCCGTCTTCGCCGAGACCGTTACCAGCGGCGCCCCCTTCAACTGCGGCAACAGCCGTTCGAAATCGGTTTTCAGGGCCTTCAGCTTTTCCTGCCGGTCTTCCTCCAGATCCCATTTGTTCACGGCCACCACCACCGCGCGCCCCTCGCGCTCGGCCAGATCGGCGATGCGCAGGTCCTGGCTCTCGAAGGGGATCGCGGCATCCAGAAGCACCACCACCACCTCGGCAAAGCGCACTGCGCGCAACCCGTCGGCGACGGACAGCTTTTCCAGCTTTTCCACCACCTTGCCCTTGCGCCGCATGCCGGCGGTGTCGAAAAGCCGCATCGGCACGCCACCCCAACTCACCGGCAGGGCGATGGAATCGCGCGTAATCCCGGCCTCGGGGCCGGTCAGCAGCCGGTCCTGGCCGATGATCGCATTGATCAGCGTCGATTTCCCCGCGTTCGGGCGGCCGATCACCGCCACCTGCAGGGGCCGCTTTTCGGTCGGCGCCCAGTCCGGCGTGTCCTCGCCGCCGGTATTGTCGTGCTCGCTGTCCTCGGCCACATCGACATCGACCGCCGGTGCCTCGTGGCGCGCGCGTTCCTCCAACACACCGGCCAGCGGCAACAGCCGGTGGTGCAATTCGTCCATACCCTCGCCATGTTCGGCCGACAGCGCCACCGGCTCGCCCAGCCCCAGCCCCCAGGCCTCGGCCAGCCCGGCTTCGGCCGCGCGCCCTTCGGCCTTGTTCGCGGCCAGGATCACATGACGCGCGCGCTTGCGCAGGATATCGGCGAAAATCTCGTCCGCCGGCGTCACCCCCTGGCGCGCGTCGATGACAAACAGGCACACATCCGCCTGATCCACCGCGCTTTCCGTCAGCCGCCGCATCCGCCCGGGCAGGCTGTCGTCGGTCACGTTTTCCAGCCCGGCGGTGTCGATGGCGATGAAGCGCAGGCTGCCCAGCCGCGCCTCGCCCTCGCGCAGGTCACGGGTCACGCCGGGCTGGTCATCGACCAGCGCCAGCCGCTTGCCCACCAGCCGGTTGAACAGCGTCGACTTGCCGACATTGGGCCGGCCCACGATGGCCAGGGTGAAACTCATCGCCGCCTCCACAGCCGGGTTGGTATCAGGGCGCCCGACATAGGCGCGAGGGGGCGGCAAGTAAAGCCCGCCCGCTTGCGCCGGCCCGCCCGGCGAGGCAAGACTTGCACGAAACGGAGGGTCCCATGCAGCACTATGAAAACCTGGACGTCGAGCGGCAGCAGGATGGCGTCTGGATCGTCACCCTGAACCGGCCCGAGAAGCGCAACGCGCTGGATGCCGCGACCATCGAGGAACTGGTGACGCTGTTTTCCGGCGCGCAGGCAGCGGGCGCGCGGGCGATCGTGCTGGCGGGCGCGGGGGATCATTTCAGCGCCGGGCTCGATCTGATCGAACACCACCGAGAGGACCGCTCGCCCGAGGCCTTCTGGCAGCTTTGCCTGCGCTGGCACGAGGCGTTCAACAAGATGGAATACGGCGGCGTGCCGGTGGTGGCGGCGCTGAAGGGGGCGGTGGTTGGCGGCGGGCTGGAACTGGCCAGCGCGGCGCATATCCGCGTGGCCGACCAAAGCACCTATTTCGCCCTGCCAGAGGGGCAGCGGGGATTGTTCACCGGCGGCGGGGCGACGATTCGCGTGGCCGATCTGGTGGGCAAGGCGCGGATGATCGACATGATGCTGACCGGCCGCGTCTATCAGGGGCAGGAAGCGGTGGATATCGGCCTGGCGCAGTACCTGGTCGATGGCCCCAGCATGGACCGCGCGCTTGAGATTGCACGGCGCTGTGCCGAGAATCTGCCGCTGACCAATTTCGCCATCTGTTCGGCGATCAGCCACATGCAGAACATGTCGGCGCTGGACGCGGCCTATGCCGAGGCCTGCGTGGCGGGGATCGTCAACACGCAGGCGCCCGCGCGTGCGCGGCTGGAGGCTTTCGCCGACAAGACCGGCGCGCGCGTTCGGCCGAACAAGTAGCCCTGCCATGCCCCTCACCATGAACCGCGAGGTCTTCATCACCTGCGCCGTCACCGGATCGGGCGGCACGCAGGATCGCAGCCCGCATGTGCCCCGCTCGCCCGCCCAGATCGCCGATGCGGCGCTGGCGGCGGCCCGCGCGGGCGCGGCCGTAGTGCATTGCCATGTCCGCGACCCCGAAACCGGCGCCCCATCCCGCGACCCTGCGCTTTACCGCGAACTGACCGAGCGCATCCGCGACAGTGACACCGACGTGGTGCTGAACCTGACCGCCGGCATGGGGGGCGATCTGCTGTTCGACGGGACCGAGGCGATGCACCGCCCCTCGCAACGCTCCGACATGGCCGGCGCGGCGGAGCGGGTGGCGCATGTGCTCGATTGCCGGCCGGAAATCTGCACGCTCGATTGCGGCACGATGAACTTTGCCGAGGCTGACTATGTGATGGTCAACACCCCCGGCATGCTGCGCGACATGGCCGCCCGCATGGTCGCCAGCGGCACGCGGATAGAGATCGAGGCGTTTGATACCGGCCATCTGTGGTTTGCGAAACAACTGGTGGCTGAGGGCGTGATCCCCGATCCGGTGCTGGTGCAGCTCTGCATGGGCGTGCCCTGGGCGGCGCCGGATGATCTGATGACCTTTCTGGCGATGGTGCAGAATGTGCCGGCGGGTTGGCACTGGTCGGCCTTCGGGCTGGGCCGGCACCAGATGCCCTATGTCGCGGCCTCGGTCCTGGCGGGCGGCAACGTGCGCGTGGGGCTGGAGGACAACCTCTGGCTGGAAAAGGGCGTGCTGGCGACGAATGCGCAACTGGTCGAACGGGCGGTCGGCATCATTCAGGGGCTGGGCGCGCAGGTCATCGGGCCGGATGCGGTGCGCGCGCGGCTGCAACTGGAAAAGCGGGCGCCGGCATGAGGATGGGTGGCATCAGAGGGCTGGCCGCCGTGCTGCTGCTGGCGGTGCTGGCCGGTTGCGGCAACTATCGCGACACCTCGGTCCCCATGCAGCCCGTCACGCGGCTGGACCTGAACCGCTATGCCGGCACCTGGTACGAGATAGCGCGTTATCCCGTCTGGTTTCAGTCCGGCTGCACGGCGACGACCGCCACCTATCGGGTCACCGGGGCCGGATACGGTGTCGGTGCTGAACCAGTGCCGCGAGGGCGCGCCGGACGGGCCGCGCCGGCAGATCGAAGGCACGGCACAGGTGGTCGGGCCGGGGCAGTTGTCGGTGCGGCTGGGTCGGGTGCCCTTTGCCGCGCCCTACCATGTGCTGTGGGTGGCGCCGGATTATTCGGCCGCCGTGGTGGGCGTGCCGCAGGGCCGGGCGGGCTGGATCCTGGCGCGCAGCTCGTCGATGCCGGCGGCGCAGCGGGAACAGGCGAACGCCGTGCTGGCGCGCAACGGCTATGACGTGACACGGCTGATCGAGGTAGAGCATGCGCGGTAAGGCGGCGATTGTCGGCGCGGGGGTAATCGGCGCGGGGTGGGCCGCGCGCTTCCTGCTGAATGGCTGGGATGTGGCGGTCTTCGACCCCGACCCGGCGGCGCCGCGCAAACTTGCCGAGGTGCTGGACAACGCCCGCGCCAGCCTGCCCGCGCTGAGCGATCTGCCAATGCCAGACGAAGGATGTCTGACATTCACGCCCAGCCTGCAGGACGCCGTGCAAGGCGCCGACTATGTTCAGGAATCCGTGGCCGAGCGGCTGGATCTGAAACACCGCGTGCTGGCCGAGGTGCAGACCCATGCGCCGGGGGCGGTGCTGGGCTCTTCGACCTCGGGTTTCACGCCCACCGCGCTGCAGGAAGGCGCCCGGGACCCGGCGGCGATTCTGGTCGCGCATCCCTTCAACCCGGTCTATCTGCTGCCCTTGGTGGAATTGGTGCCCAACCCGAAGACCGCGCCAGAAGTGCTTGACCGGGCGAAGGAAATCCTGACCGGGCTGGGCATGTTCCCGCTGCATCTGCGCAAGGAGATCGACGCCCATATCGCCGACCGGCTGCTGGAGGCGGTGTGGCGCGAGGCGCTGTGGCTGGTCAAGGACGGCGTCGCCACGACCGAGGAGATCGACGAGGCGATCCGCATGGGGTTCGGGCTGCGCTGGGCGCAGATGGGGCTGTTCGAGACCTACCGGA
>SKNG01000187.1 GCA_007120685.1 Paracoccaceae bacterium
GCCGGCGGCGTGGGCGGGTTGCCGGTGGTGGTGCTGCTGTCGGCCGAGGGCTCGGCCCCGCGCCGGTTCCGCGCCACGCTGATCGCCTATTTCATCTTTCTGGGCTTGTGGACGCTGCCGGCGCTGTGGTGGAACGGGCTGGTGACGCGCGACACGCTGCAGGCGACCGCGCTGGCGCTGCCGCTGTTCCTGCTGGGCAACTGGCTGGGCAGCCGGCGCTTCATGGCCGCCGACCCGAAGGATTTCCGCAAGCTGGTGAACGGGCTGCTGCTGGTGCTGGCGGCGCTGGGGCTGGTGCGGGCGCTGTGGTAGCGCGTGGCGTTGTGCTGGCGGGCGGGGCAGGCTAGTCACGGGGGCAGGGGGGCGCTGCCCCCCGTCGCCCGTTCCGGGCGACTCCCCCCGGAGTATTTCGGGCAAGATGAAGGGGCGCGATGCGCAGTCCGGTTCAGCCTGTTCCCGCGGCCGCGCCCGCTGCGCCGGCCGCACAGCCGGTCAAGGCGGCGCTGTGGATGTGCGGCGCCATTGCGTCCTTCACGCTGATGGCGATCGCTGGCCGGGCGGTGATGGTAGAGATCAACACCTTCGAACTGATGTTCTGGCGCTCGCTCATGGGATTCGCCATCATTCTGGCCATCGTGATGGTGACCGCGCCCGGTATGGCGCAGGTACGCTCGCGCCAGCCAGGGCTGCATCTGGGGCGCAACGTCTTTCATTTCGCCGGGCAGAACCTGTGGTTCTATGGTGTGGCCACGATCCCGCTGGCGCAGCTGGTGGCGCTGGAATTCACCATGCCGATCTGGGTGGTGCTGCTGGCGCCGCTGGTGCTGGGCGAGCGGCTGACCGCGCGTCGGCTGGGGCTGGCGATGATGGGTTTCCTGGGCGTTCTTATCGTGGCGCAGCCGGGGGTGGCGCCACTGGAGCCGGGCCATCTGGCCGGCATCCTGGCCGCCGTGGGCTTTGCGCTGAACGTGATGTTGACCAAGATGATCATGCGTCATGACGGGGTGCTTTGCGTGCTGTTCTGGATGACGCTGTTGCAGACGCTCTTCGGCTTCGCGCTGTCCTTCATCGGCGGCTTCACCTGGCCGTCGGCGGCGATCATCCCCTGGCTGGCGGTGGCGGGCATCACCGGGCTGACGGCGCATTATTCGCTGACCTCGGCACTGGGTCTGGCGCCGGCCTCGGTGGTGGCGCCGATGGAATTTGCCCGCCTGCCGATCATCGCGCTGGTCGCCGTCTGGCTTTATGCCGAGGCGCTGGACCCGCTGGTGTTCCTGGGCGCGGCGATCATCTTCGTCGCCAACTACCTGAACCTGAAACCGGCGGGCGACCGGGCCTGACCGCCCGCCGCGCTGCTATTTTTCGCCCAGCATTGCTTAACCCATGAAATTTTCTGCCCAAAGTTCAGGCTTTTCAGGTTGCATCGGCTGTGCTTTAACACCGGCATCGACCGGCCCGCGCGGGCCGGTCGAACAACAAAACCCTTGGGAGGTTACAGAATGGATCGTCGCTCTTTCCTGAAGACGTCGGCTGTTGGTGGCACGGCTGCCGCTGCTGGCACCCTGGCCGCGCCGGCGGTGGCGCAGGGCCGCACGCCGATGGTGATCGTGTCCACCTGGCCGCGGGATTTCCCGGGCCTGGGCACCTCGGCGCAGCGTCTGTCTGCGCTGATCGAAGACGCCACCGACGGCGCCATTGCGGTGGAGTATTTCGCCGCAGGCGAGCGCGTTGGCGCCTTTGACGTCTTCGATGAGGTGTCCTCGGGCAACTCGCAGGCATTCCACGCTGCCGATTACTACTGGCTGGGCACGCACCCGGTCTTTGCCTATGTGACCTCGGTGCCGATGGGCCTGACGGCGCTGGAGCAGAACGCCTTCATCCACTACATGGGCGGTCAGGAAATCTGGGACGAGGTTGCTGACGAATACGGCCTGAAGGGCTGGCTGGCCGGCAATACCGGCTGTCAGCCGGCAGGCTGGTTCAACACCGAGATCAACTCGCCCGATGATCTGCGCGGGCTGCGGATGCGCATCCCCGGCATCGGCGGGTCGATGATGTCGAAGCTGGGCGTGTCGGTGGTGTCGCTGCCGGGCGGCCAGATCTACGAGGCGCTGGTGTCGGGCGCCATCGACGCCACCGAATGGGTCGGCCCCTGGAATGACTTCTACCTGAACCTGCACCAGGCGGCACGCTACTACTACAACCCCGGCCCGCAAGAGCCCGGGCCGGCGCTGTCGCTGACCATGAACAAGTCCTGGCTGACCAGCCTGCCGCGCTGGCAGCAGCGCGCCATCGAGGCCTGCTGCACCCTGGAAAACGACCGGATGATGGCGGAATACAACGCCAACAACGGCCGCTATCTGGACCGGCTGATCCAGGATCATGGCATCGAACAGCGTGAAATGGGCGAAGACATGTTCGCGGCCTTCAACGAAGCGGCCAATGAGGTGTTCGACGAAATCCGGCAGCATTCGGACGCCGCGAACCGCATGCACGAGGCCTTCCTGGTGGCGCGCCAGGAAGTCGGCCGCTGGCTGTACATCTCCGAGCAGGACTTCGCGTTCAAGCGCAATCAGGTGCTGGGCATCGGCTGAGGCCGTTCGGCAAGACTGACCTGGGCGGGGCGGGGCCTTTCGGGGCCTTCGCCCCTTTCCCACAAGAAACAACGATCCAGACACCAGCAGGGACGGATCCATGCACGTTGTGACGCCCGCCACCGGTGCCGGGCCGATGTTCCTCAGGCTGTTCGCCTGGGGCACGGTCACGGTGACCTTCGCCTTTCTCATCGAGAACTATCTGGTGCACTGGCTTGGCCAGCCCGGTGCCGGGGCCTTTTTGCGGGGCGATATGGGGGGCTGGCTGGCGGTGGTGGTCTACGCGGTTGCCGCCGCCGTTGCCGTGGCCCTGGCGCTGCGCTCGCGCGAAGAGCAGATGCGACCGGACAGCGAACGGATCACCCGACTGGTCGATTATCTGGTCCGCGCCAGCTTTTTCGCCGTTCTGTTCGTGGGTCTTGGCGACAGCGCCATTTCCTGGCTGCGCGCCGAGGGGTTGCACCGGGTCCTGTTCAGCGACGAATTCGCCACCGCCATGGGGCAGGCGCGGGCGCGCGGCCCGATGATTCACATGCCGCTGGTCGCGCTGGGCTTCGTGGTGGCGCTGTTCACCCGCACGCTGGGCTTCATGTGGCTGGCGCTCCTGGTGGTGCTGGTGCAACTGCTGATGGTCATCGGCCGGTTCATCTTTTCCTATGAGCAGCCTTTCATGGCCGATCTGGTGCGGCTGTGGTACGCGGCGATGTTCCTTTTCGCGTCAGCCCATACGCTGGTCAGCGAGGGGCATGTGCGCGTCGATGTGTTCTATTCCTCGATGTCGCGGCGGGCAAAGGCGGTGGTCAATGGCGTGGGTTCGGTGGTGCTGGGCATGACCATGTGCTGGACCATCCTGATCCTGGGCACGGCGACCGGTGCCAGCACACTGATCGGCCCCTTCCTGCGTTTCGAGCAGGGCCAACAGACCTATGGCGGCATGACCCGCTACATGCTGGCGCTGTTCCTGGCGGTGTTCGCCGTGTCGATGCTGCTGCAATTTGCCAGCTACATGCTGAAGTCCTATGCCGACTGGCGCGGCGAAGCTGACCCGAACGCCCCCGAAGAGGCTGCGGCGGAAATGAAACCGGCGGTGGGGTAAGCAGGCATGGAATTCATCTTTCTCGCCATCCTTGTTCTGATGATGATGTTCACGCTGGGCGTGGGCTTTCCGGTGGCCTTTGCGCTGCCGGGTTCTGCCATCGTCACCATCGGGCTGGCCGCCGGCGCAGGCTGGCTTTTCATGGGCAACGCCAACGCCTTTTTCATGAGCGGCTCGGCGGTCGAATGGCTGTCCGCCGGGGTGACCAATTTCCGCGGCATCTACTGGGAGGCAGAGCGCGACACGCTGATCGCCATCCCGCTCTTCATCTTCATGGGCATCATGCTGCAGCGGTCCAAGATTGCCGAGGAATTGCTGGTCACCATGGCCAAGCTCTTCGGTCGCCTGCCGGGGGGGCTGGGCATCTCGGTCGTCGTGGTGGGGGCGTTGCTGGCGGCCACCACCGGCGTTGTCGGCGCCACGGTGGTGGCGATGGGCCTGATCAGCCTGCCGGCGATGATGCGCAACAACTATTCGCAGCCACTGGCCACAGGCACCATCCTGGCCTCGGGCACGCTGGGCCAGATCATCCCGCCCTCGATCGTGCTGATCATCCTGGCCGACCAGCTGTCGTCGGCGACCGACCTTGCGGGTCAGTTGCGCCTGGCCGAATTCCGCGAGGCGACGGGCCAGTTTGCCATGCCCTCGGAACTGGCTGTCGTACCCACCTCGGCGGGCGACATGTTCATGGGTGCGCTCTTTCCCGGTCTGGTGCTGGTGGGCATGTATGTGCTGTTCATCCTCGCCTATGCGCTGATCCGCCCGCAGTTCGCGCCTTCCGTCCCGGTGGAGGGCGCGCGCGACGCCGCCTTCTGGCGCGAGGTCTTCTTCGCCACCGTGCCGCCCCTGGTGCTGATCTTCCTGGTGCTGGGCTCGATCATCCTGGGCGTGGCCACCGTGACCCAGGCCGGCGCGGTGGGTGCTGCCGGCGCCACCGTCATGGCCGGCTACAAGCTGCACGAGGGCGCACGCCGGTTCTGGCCGGCGATCCTGGCCGTCATCTCGCTGGTAGCGATCTGGCAGCTGAACGTCAATTTCAACCTCAACATCCGACAGCTTGACCGCTCTGGCGATTACCTCGCCGTCTACGCGACCTTCGGCTTCGTTGCGCTTCTGCTCTTCGCGCTCGGCTGGAGCGCGGCGCGCACCATGCGCATCGACAAGACCCTGCACATGGTGATGCTGGAAACCGCCAAGACCTCGGCGCTGGTCTTCATCATCCTGCTGGGCGCGGCGATGCTGATCTCGGCCTTCCGCGCCTTTGGCGGCGAGCATCTGGTGAAGGATTATCTGCAGGGCCTGCCGGGCGGGTTCTGGGGGCAGTTCATCATCGTGATGATCGTGATCTTCCTGCTGGGCTTCTTCCTGGATTTCATCGAGATCGCCATCGTCGTGGTGCCGATCGTGGCGCCGATCCTGCTGATGAACCCCGAAGCCAATATCTCTGCCGTCTGGCTGGGGGTGATGATCGGCATCAACATCCAGACATCCTTCCTGACACCGCCATTCGGCTTTGCGCTCTTCTATCTCCGAGGGGTGGCGGACCGAACGGTGAAGACGCTGAACATGTACAAGGGCGTCGTGCCCTTCATCCTGATGCAGTTGGGCGCGTTGGTGATCGTGGGATACTACCCACCGCTGGTGAACTATCTGCCGGCGCGCGTCGCGCTTCTGTCCGACAACGCGCCACCCCCCCGAAACCCCCGGCTGCAATACTGCGTCGAAGAGGTGCTGGCCGTGACGATCCCGGCGCAGGAAAGCACCGTGCGGCGCATGGTGGCCGACCTGCGCGGTCTCGATACCGGCTTCCTGCCGGATGACCGGGCTCAGGCGCTGGAGCAGGCGCTGGACGGCTATGAGGAAAGCTTCACGCTGCTGGGGGTTTTCCGCCAAAGTCAGCAGGACATCGCCGTGGCCACGCCGGATTACCGCCCGCTGCACCAGCAGGTGCGCGATATCCGGCGCGAGCGGGAAAGGCTGGAGCGCCTGATCGACGGGCAGGAACGGCAACGCCGCATCTTCCGGGGCGACGAGCCGGACGCGGTTGCCGCGCGCGCCCGGATCGATGAGAGCATCGCCGGTCTGCAAGCCGAGATCGAGGCGGTAGAAGCCCGTATCCCGGACGACTGGGATGAGGCGCAGCGCGACTTCCAGGCGCTGAACATGGCCGAGCAGGACACGCGGCGGGCCTTCCGCACCGCCGCCGAGCAATCATACGCGGTGCTGCGCGACATGGTGGCCGAAATCGGTGCGGCCGAGGACTTCGCCGCCTTGCAACCCAGGATCGAGGCGCTGATCGCCCAGGTTGGCCAGGCAGACCCGCGCGAACTGGCCGATGCGGTGCAGGAGGTGGAACGCGAGGCCCTCACGCTGCCCGGCGGTGTGGTGCTGGGCAACGGGTTGCGCGCGCTGCGGGACGGGCTGGCCGGCCGGCGCGCCTCGCCCGCGCGGGCTGAAGAGGCCGCCGAGGAACTGGCCGTGCTGGCACGCCAGGAGGCCGAGTGGCGCGTTGCGGCACAGGGCGCCCTGCGGGACGGGCTGGCGGCGCTGGAGGCAGAGACCCGCAACACCCTTGGCCTGCGCGAGCAGTCCCGGCTGGAACGGGGCCCGGCGCTTCAGGTCGCCGGCTGTCTGGCCCATCACCGGGACGTGTCGCTCAGCTTCTGAGGCGTGCGGCGCAAGCCATTACCCGGCGGTTCCGGAAAGCCGGTTGCCGCCAGGCCTGTGCGGCCCTATCCTGTCAGCCAGCCTGACAGGAGGGATAAGCCATGGCGCGCAGACACGATGCCTATAACGAGGATGTCGCGGGACGGGCGAATGTGGAAGACACGCCCGAACTGGTTGCCTATTACAAGGATCTGGAGCGGTTCGAGGCCGGCGCGCTGTGGACCGTTGCCAACAAGATCGAACCCTGGGAGCCGAAGTCGGACTCGGTCCCGGTGCTGTGGCGCTACGATGACCTGCGCGAGCATGTGCTGCGTTCGGTCGATCTGGTGACACCGGAAAAGGCCGGGCGCCGGGTGATCTACCTCAACAACCCCGGCCGGCAGGATGTGGCCGCTGCCGTGGGCTGGATCTATGCGGGTCTGCAGGTCATGCACCCCGGCGAACGCGCCAGCGCGCATCGCCATTCCGCCAGCGCGATCCGCTTCATCATGGAAGGGGCAGGGGCCTACACCATCGTTGATGGCCACAAGATGACCTTGGGCCGCAACGATTTCGTCCTCACCCCCAACGGCACCTGGCACGAACATGCCGTGGCCGAGGACGGGTCGCCCTGCATCTGGCAGGACGGGCTGGACATCCCGCTGGTCAACGCGCTGGAGGCGAATTTCTACGAAGTTCACCCCGATTTGCAGCAGGCCGTGGCCTTCGAGGTCAATGACATGACCAAGACCTGGGGCAATCCCGGCCTGACCCCGGCGGGCGAAAGCTGGACCAAGGGTTATTCGCCGCTCTTCAAGTATGAATGGGAGCCGACCTATGAGGCGCTGAGCAAGCGCGCGGCCTGCACCGATGGCTCGCCCTTTGACGGGGTGATGATGGAATACGTCAACCCGGCCACCAACGGGCCGGTGATGCAGACCATGGGCGCCAGCATGCAGATGCTGCGCCCGGGTGAAAAGACGCGCGCCCATCGCCACACCGGCAGCTTCCTCTATCACGTCGCCAAGGGCAGCGGCCATTCCATCATCAACGGCAAGCGGTTCGACTGGACCGAGCGCGACATTTTCTGCGTGCCTTCCTGGGCCTGGCACGAACACGCCAATGCGTCCGATACCGAGGATGCCTGCCTCTTCTGCCTGAATGACTTGCCGGTGATGCGGGCGCTGGGGCTTTACCGTGAGCAGGCTTTCGGCGAGAACGGCGGCCATCAGCCCCTGGGCTAGGATCAACAGACCCCAGGGCAGGCCCCGGAAGGAAGAGGACAGCATGAAACTCGTGACCTATCGCGCCGGCGTCGAAGGCGCGGCCCGGCTTGGCGTGATCGCCGATGATCTGGTGGTGGATGTGGCCGCGCTGGGCGAAAACTTCGGCGAGGCCTTCGCGGACAGCATGCTGGGCCTGATCGATGCCGGCCGCCCGGGGCTGGACGCGCTGCGCGCGGCGCTGGGCGAATGCGATGGCGACTTTCCC
>SKNG01000339.1 GCA_007120685.1 Paracoccaceae bacterium
AGCCGTTCGGTGGCATCCCACAGCGCGCCCCAGGTCACCGTCTGCCCGTCATGGTCGCGCGCCATGCGAGCCTCTGGCCGGGCCGCGGCCTGCGCCTCGATCAACTGGTGCAGGCGGGCGGTCATTGTGGCCCCTCCGGCAGCCGGGCGGGTTTGAAGACGCCCGAGGAGGTGGCGATCAGCCGCCCGTCGCCGTCATGCAGTTCGGCATCGATGAACAGCGTGCGCCGCCCGCCGCCGGTAACCCGCGCGCGCGCTTCCAGCAGCCCCACCCCGGCGGGGGCCAGGAAATGCGTGGTCAGCGACAGGGTGACGAAGGGCCGCCGCCCGGCGGGATCCACCGTCAGGCTGGCGGTCACCCCGCTGGCATTGTCCAGAAGCGTCGCCAGCAGCCCGCCATGCACCACGCCGGAGCGGTTCAGATGCCGCTCATCCGCCACCAGCCGGCAGCGGCCGTGCGGGGCATCGCCGATATCGACCTCATAGCCCAGCAGACGCTGGGTGCCGGTCTCGCCCCGGATGATGGTTCCATCGCTCATGCCTTGTCTGCCTTGCCATCCTGCCGCCGCACGATCAGCGCATCAAGCGCCACCGCCCCCTGTCCCTGCGGGCGGACAAGAAACGGGTTCACATCGATACTGTCAATCGCATCGCCCTGCGCCGCCGCCAGCCGCGACAGCGCCACCAGTGCCCCGGCCAGCGCCGCCTTGTCGGCGGGGGGCCGCCCGCGCACCCCGTCCAGCAGCGCCGCGCCGCGCAACTCGGCGATCATGCGCATCGCCTCGGCCCGGTCGATGGGGGCGCGGCGGAAGGTGACATCGCCCAGCACCTCGACCAGCACGCCGCCCAGGCCCAGCACCACCACCGGGCCGAAGACCGGGTCGCGCTGCACGCCGATCAGGCATTCCACCGCACCCTCGCCCGCCTCCATCGGCGAGACCAGCACACCCGAGATCCGCGCATCCGGCGCATGGTCGCGCGCCCGGTCGATGATGGCCTGAAACCCGCGCCGGATCGCGTCCGCGTCGTTCAGACCAAGGATCACCCCGCCCAGTTCCGTCTTGTGCGCGATATCGGGCGAGACCAGTTTCAGCGCCACCGGCCGGCCGATGGCATACCAGGCGCTGACCGCCTTGTCGGCATCGGTGGCCAGATGCTCGTCCGGCACCGGGATCCCGGCCAGCGCCAGCAGCGCCTTGGCGCGGTGTTCGTCCAGCGGCCCGTCGGGCAGGGGCTTGTCGGCGGCGGGCACATGCGGCGGGGCAGGGCGGTCGAAGCCCTCGCGCAGCGCCCGCGCCCCGGCCAGCGCCACCACCGCGTTCGACGGGTCGGCAAAGACCGGATAGCCCATCGCCTCGTATTCCAGGCGCAGGGGCTCATCGACCAGCATCGACAGCACCAGCGGGAAATCCGGCCAGGCCCGGCGCACGCCCTCCAGCGCATCGCGCACCGGCCCGGCATTGGCGGCCGAGCCAGGCACCGTGGTCAGGAAGGCCGTCACCGCGTCATAGCCGCCCTGTTCCAGCACCAGCTTCAGGCTGTCGCTCAGGATCGCCGGGTCGTTGAACACCTGCGCGGTGAAATCGATGGGATTACGCACCCCTGCATAGGGCAGCCGTGCCCTGAGCGCCGCCTGCGCCGCGTCCGGCATCGGCGCCACGTCAAGGCCCCGGTCGCTGGCCTCGTCCGTCATCAACACGCCCACGCCGCCGGAAATGGTGACGATGCCCAGCTTCGGCCCCGCCGGCAGGGCACCGGTGCTGGCGATATGGGCGACATCGACCAGTTCCTCGGTGGTGCGCGCGCGCCAGGCGCCGAACTGGCGCAGCACCGCATCGGCCACGGCATCGGCACCGGCCAGCGCGGCGGTGTGCGATTGCGCGGCCTCGGCGCCGATCTCGGAGCGGCCGACCTTCATGAACACCACCGGCTTGCGCGCCGCCCGCGCGGCCTCCAGCGCCGCGACCAGTTTCTCGCCATCGCCGAAACCCTCGGCATAGGCCATGATGACCTTTGTGCCCGGGTCATGGGCGAAATGGTGCAGGCATTCGGCGACGCTGACATCGGCCTCGTTGCCGGTGGTGATCCAGTGCCGGACCCCCAGCCCGCGCTGGCGGGCGAGGAAGTAGAGATGGCTGCCGAAAGCCCCGCTCTGGCTGACGATGGAAAGCCCGCCCTCCTTCGGCAGTCCCCGGTCCAGCACGGTGGAGAAGCTGGCATAGAACCGCCCCGGCACGCTGAAGGCGCCCAGGCAGTTCGGCCCTACCAGCCGCATGCCGCCTTCCCGTGCGATCGCCGCCACGCGGGTCTGCAAGGCGGTGTCCCCCGTCTCGGCAAAGCCCGAGGCGAAGAGGACACAGGCCTTCACCCCCCGCCCGGCCAGCGCCGTCACCGCTTCTTCCACCTTGGCGGCGGGCAGGGCCAGGATGGCGGCATCGGGCGCTTCCGGCAGATCGGCGACCGAAGGATAGGCCGTCAGCCCCTGCACCGTCTCGCGCGTCGGGTTGACCGGGTAGATAGGCCCCTCGAACCCCGCCGCCTTCAGATAGGCAAGCGGCCGCCCGCCGATCCGCGTGGGATCGTCCGACGCGCCCAGGATGGCGATCGAGCGGGGCGCGAAGAGCGCATCCAGCGAGCCGGGATCAGTCACAGGGGAGCGGGTCATGGATGCCTCCTTCAAGGCCGGCTCAGATGGTGGCGATGCCGATTGTCAGCCCGCCGCAGATGTTGAGCACCTGGCCGGTTGTATAGCCCGCCTGTGCATCCAGAAAGCCCGCGCAGGCATGGGCGATTTCCTCGGGCTGGCCCATGCGGCCGGTTGGGATGGTGGCGGTGAAGCGGCGGCGCTGTTCGCTGCCGGGCGGGTTGTTGGCGGCGAAGAACTCGGTTTCCACCGGGCCGGGGGCGATGCAATTGACGGTGATCCCGTCGCCGGCCAGTTCCAGCGCCGCGGTGCGCGTCAGCCCCACGAGTGCTGCCTTGCTGGCGCCGTAGAGCAGCCGCCCCGGCTTGCCCAGCGCCGCGCGACTGCCGATGTTGACGATCCGCCCGAACCCCGCCGCCCGCATCCCCGGCACCACCGCCTGCATGGCCTGCATCGGCGCGCGCAGGTTGATGGCCATCATCACGTCCAGTTCCTGCGGTGTCGCCTCTTCCAGCGCGGCGGGCAGGAAGATGCCGGCGTTGTTGACCAGCCGCAGCACCTGATGGTCCGCGACCACCTGCGCCAACGCGGCCGCCGTGGCATCGGCATCGGCGATGTCGGCGGTGAAAAAGGGGAACTCGGCCCCGACCGGCACCGCGCGCGCCATGCCGATCACGCTGTGCCCCTGCGCCAGCAGATGCCGCGCGATGGCCAGCCCGATGCCCCGGCTCGCCCCTGTTATCAGCGTGACGCCTTCACCCGTCGCCATGCCCCCCCACCGGCGCCAGCCCGCGCCCGCAATCGACCACCACCACCTGCCCGGTGATCGCCGGCTGGGCGCAGAGGAAGACCATGGCATCCGCGATGTCCTGCGGCTCGACAAACCGGCCCAGCGCGGTATCGGCCAGCGAGCGGCGCTTGCGGTCCTCGGGCCAGGTGTCGGTCCAGGGCGTGCGGGTCAGGCCGGGGGCGACGGCATTGACGCGGATATCGGGCGCCAGCGCCTTGGCCAGGTTGCGGGTCAGGTTGATCAGCCCGGCCTTGCTGGTGGCATAGGCCAGCGAACTGGCCTGCCCGCCCAGCCCGGCGGTCGAGGCCGTGGCGACGATGCAGCCGCGCGCGGCGCGCAGCGCCGGGGCTGCGGCGCGGGTGCAGCGAAAGGGGCCGATCAGGTTGGTCGACAGGATCGCCTGCCAGAAATCCTCGTCCAGCCGGTCCAGGTCCGGATAGGGCACGGGCTCGGTGCTGACCGGGGTGCCGGCGTTGTTGATCAGGATATCAAGGCCCCCCAGCGCGTCGATGGCGCGGGCGACCATGTCCTCGGCCTCGCCCGGCACGGCCACATTGCCCGGCGCCGACAGCGCGCCCAGCGCCGCCGCTGCCTCTGGCCCGCGCGGATCATCCGCCAGATGGTTGATCGCCACCCGCACCCCGCAGCGCACCAGCGCCTGCGCCGTGGCCAGCCCGATACCCGAGGCGCCGCCCGTCACCAGCGCCCGCTTGCCCGCCAGATCGGCGCCGATCATGCCGCCAGTCCCAGAAGCCCGCGCGCCTGATCGGGCGAGGCGATGCGGTGGCCGGTCAGTTCCAGTATCTTCACCGCGCGTTCGACCAGCGCGCCATTGCCCGGCGTCAGTTCGCCGGCGGACAGATACAGGTTGTCCTCCATCCCAACCCGCACATGCCCGCCCAGCGCGGCGACCATCGCCACCATCGGAAACTGCATGCGCGAGATGCCGAAGCCGGACCAATGGGCGCCGGGCGGCAGCGCGGCCTGCATCGCCATCAGCGCCTGCGGGGTGGCGGGCGCGCCATGGGGGATGCCGAGGCAGATCTGGAACAGCGGCGGGGCGTCGATATGCCCTTCGGCGATCAGGCGTCTGGCCAGCTCGATATGGCCCAGGTCGAAAACCTCGATCTCCGGTTTCGCGCCGGCCGCGCGCATCGCCTGCGCCATCTGGCGCAGATGGGCCGGCGTGTTGACGAAGACATGCTCGCCGAAATTCATGCTGCCCACGTCCAGCGAGGCGAAGTCGGGCCGCAGTTCCGCCACATGCGCCACCCGTGCGGCGGGCGTGGTCAGCGTGCTGCCAGGGCCGGCCTGGCGCGGGTCGGCCTCGCCCGGCACGAACCGTGCGCCGGCGCCGCAGGTGAGGTTCAGCAGGACCTCGCGGTTCTCGGCGCGGATCCGCTCCACCACCTCGCGGTAGAGCGCCGGATCCATGCTGGGCGCCTCGGTCTGCGGGTCGCGGACATGGATATGCACCACCGCGGCCCCGGCGCGCGCGGCCTCCAGCGCCGAAGCCGCAATCTCGGCCGGTGTGACCGGCAGGGCCGGGTTGCGCGCGCGCGTGCCGAAGGCGCCGGTCAGCGCGCAGGTGATCACCACTGCGTCGGTCATGCTGTCTGTCCCCCCTGCGCGCCATCATCGGCAAGCCGGCGCCCGTGCGCAAGCCCCCGGGGACGACCCCGCGCAACATTCGATAAGGTTGACCCAACGTGCTGCAATTAAAATGCCTTGCTGCCTGTGCTGTGGCCCGCTAGCATTGCATGGCGTGGACGGTTTCCGGCAGGCTTTCGGAGGAATAGCCGGTCGGCACGCCCGACAGGAGGAGAAGGAAATGACAATAAAACTTGGAACCGGCGCCCTGACCGGCGCGGCTGTCCTGGCCGTATCAGCCCTTGTGGCGCTGCCTGCGGCGGCAGACGATATCGAACTGCCCCGCACCGTCAGCTGGACGGCCTATGACACTGGCTCGGCCGGCTATAACCAGGCGGTCGGCATCGGCTCGGCGCTGCGCAACGTGGTCGGCACCGAACTGCGCGTCCTGCCCGGGCGCAACGACATCGCCCGCCAGGTGCCGCTGCGCCAGCGCCGGGTTGATTTCTCGGCCACCGGGATCGGCGCCAGCTACTTCTCGCAGGAAGGCGTGTTCGAATTCGGCACCGCCGAATGGGGGCCACAGGATGTGCGCGTGCTCATCGCTTCGAACGACGATGGCAACCTGGGCATCGGCGTCGCCGCCGACACCGGGGCGCGCTTTGTCGAGGATCTGCGCGGCAAGCGCGTGGCCTGGATCGTCGGCTCGCCGGCGCTGAACGAGAACATCACGGCAATGCTGGCCTTTGCCGGCATGACCTGGGACGATGTAGAGCGAGTGGACTTCCCGGGCTTCGGCGCCTCCTGGGAAGGGATCATCAACAACCAGGTCGATGCCGCCTTTGCCGCCACCGTGTCCGGGCCGGCCTATCAGCTGGAAGCCAGCCCGCGCGGCCTGACCTGGATCGAATTCCCCCATGACCAGACCGAAAACTGGGAGCGCATGCAGGCTCTCGCACCCTTCTACGCACCGAACATGGCCACCGAGGGCGCCGGCATCACGGCTGAGAACCCGCACGAGGGGGCGGCCTATCCCTATCCTGTGCTGATCTCCTATTCGGATCAGGAAGAGGAACTGGTCTACAACATGACCCGGGCCATGGTCGAACTCTTCCCCCAATATTCGGACTCCGCCCCGGGCGCGACCGGCTGGGATCTGGAGCGGCAGAACTTCGAATGGGCCGTGCCTTATCACGAGGGCGCCATCCGCTATTACACCGAAATCGGGGTGTGGTCGGATGCCGCGCAGGCGCATAACGATGCTCTGATCGAGCGCCAGCGCGTCCTGCGCGAGGCCTGGGACGCCTTTACCGCCACCGACCCGGCCGAGGATGCCTTCATGCAGGGCTGGATGGAGGCCCGCGCGGCGGCGCTGGAAGCGGCCGGCATGGACGTGGTGTTCCAGCCTTAAGCGATGCGACGGCGGCGTGCGCGGGGCCGGCATCAGCCATCCGCGCGCGCCGAATCAGCACGCCTGAATCCTGAACAGACCGGTTGCCCATGGGTGGCCGGGATAAAGAGCAGCCGATGCCGACCCGGCGGTGCCGTGGCGCCGGCGGCCCGAGCCCGGCCGCTGTGGTGAGCGTCGGCCCCGATGCCCGGGCCGGGAAGGGAGACCCTGATGGCTGACCAAGATCGCCCGCAAGCCCCCTCGGCCGCCGCGGCCGCAGCCATCCAGGCGGAGATGCGCCACCGCACGCTGCCCTGGCCGTTCCGCATGCTGGTGGCGCTGGTGACGGCGGCGGCGATCCTGCTGGCGGTCAACCAACTGTTCAACCTGCGCCTGACCGGCACCGCAATCATGGATCCGCAGTATCTTTATCTGCTGGGAATGCTGTTTCTTTGCGTGACCTTCCTGGCCTTCCCGGCCTCGAAAAGCGCCCCGATGGACCGCGTGCCGTTATACGACATCGCGCTGGCGGCTGTGTCATTGTGGGTGGTGGGCTATTTCGCGCTCAATGCCGAGCGGGCGCTGAACATGGGCTGGGAATATGGCGCGCCGCAGACCGCCACCTGGTATTCCATCGCCTTCTGGCTGCTGATTCTGGAGGGCGCGCGCCGCACCGGCGGCTGGATCATCTTTGCCGTGGTGCTGTTGTTCTCGCTCTATCCCATCGTCGCCGACCGTGTGCCCGGGCCGATCCAGGGTTTCCCCTCGCCCTTCGGCGACACGATGGCCTTTCACGTCATCTCCTCCGAAAGCGCCCTGGGGATCCCGATGCGCTCTTTCGGGCAACTGGTGGTGGGCTTCATCCTCTTCGGCGCCACGCTGCAATTCACCGGCGGCGGCAAGTTCTTTAATGACCTGGCCTTTGCGCTGGTGGGCCGGTTCCGGGGCGGGGCCGGCAAGGTGGCGATCTTCGCCTCGGGCTTCATGGGGTCGATGTCCGGCAGCGTGATATCGAACATCATGACCACCGGCACGGTGACCATCCCGGCGATGAAGAAATCCGGCTTCGGCGCGCGCACCGCCGCGGGGACCGAAGCCTGCGCCTCGACCGGCGGGGTGCTGATGCCGCCGGTGATGGGGGCCACGGCCTTCATCATGGCGTCCTTCCTGGGCATGCCCTATGCCGAGATCGTGCTGGCCGCGGCGATCCCGTCGATCCTGTTCTACTTCGGCATCTTCGTGCAGCTTGACGCCTATGCCGGGCGCAAGGGGCTGCGCGGCATGGCGCGGGAAGAACTGCCCACCATGGGCGCGACGCTGAAGGCGGGCTGGCCCTATATCCTGGTCTTTGCGGTGCTGATCTATTTCATGATGTTCCGCCGGCAGGA
>SKNG01000121.1 GCA_007120685.1 Paracoccaceae bacterium
GAGGCGCATCTGACGCGCCACGGCCCCGGCTCGACCGATGATGAATTCGACGCCTACATGTTCAGCCGCAAGAACCCCCGCGGCGTGCATTTCGAACGCTGGCGCCATGCCTATGGCTGCGGCAAGTGGTTCATCGCCGCGCGCTGCACCGTGACGCTGGAGGTCTTCGCCACCTATCCCGCCCAGACTACGGAACCGCCGGCCGAGGTGGTGGCGACAATCAAGGCCCGCCGCCCGGAATGGGAGGGCTGGGCATGAGCCATCGTCTGCCCCATGGTGGCCGCCTGATCGACCGGTCGCGGCGGCTGGATCTCACCTTCAACGGTCGCCGCGTGCAGGGGCATGCGGGCGATACACTGGCCTCGGCCCTGCTGGCGGGCGATCAGATGCTGATGGGCCGGTCCTTCAAGTATCACCGCCCGCGCGGCGTGGTCGCTTCGGGGGCCGAGGAGCCCAACGCGCTCTTCGGTCTGGGCACCGGTCAGCGGTTCGAGCCCAACCAGCGCGCCACCACCACCGAGCTTTTCGCCGGCGCGCAGGTGACCAGCCAGAACCACTGGCCCAGCCTGGATTACGACATCGGCGCGGTGAATAACGCCTTCGCGCGCTTCCTGACCGCGGGCTTCTATTACAAGATGTTCATTCACCCGCGCCCCTTCTGGAAACATGTCTATGAGCCCTTCATCCGCCATTCCGCCGGTCTGGGCCGCGCGCCAGAGGCGGAAACCCGGGACGCCGACCGCTATGAACAGCTCTACGCCTTCGCCGACCTGCTGGTGGTGGGCGGCGGCATCGCCGGGCTGACGGCGGCGCGGGCGGCGGCGGATGCGGGCAAGCGCGTGATCCTGTGCGAACAGGCCGCGCATTGGGGTGGCCGCGCGCCGGTCGATGGCGCGGTGATCGACGGGCGCGAGGCCGGCGACTGGGTGGAAGACCAGCTTGCCGCCCTGCGCACCCTGCCGAATGTGACGGCTCTCGATCGCACCCAATGCGTGGGCCTGCATGACCATGGCTATGCGCTGGCCGCCCAGCGGCTGGCCGACCACGAACCCGGCGCCGACAAGCCCCGCCAGCGGCTCTGGCGCATCCGCGCCGCGCAGATCGTCACCGCCACCGGCGCCATCGAGCGCCCGCTTTCCTTTGCCGGCAATGACATCCCCGGCGTGATGCTGGCCTCGGCCATGCGCGATTATCTGGTCAACTGGGCCGTGGTGCCGGGCAAGCGCGTGGTCGTCGTCACCAACAACGACGACGCCTATCGCACCGCCATCGCGCTGCATCATGCCGGCGTCACCGTCCGCGCCGTGATCGACGCTCGGCCCTATGTCACCGGCGCGCTGCCCGATCAGGCCCGCGCGTTGGGCATCCGCGTCGAAGCCGGCACCGCCATCCGGCAGGCCGAGGGCGGCAAGCGGGTGACGGCGGTGGAACTCTGCCCCCAGCATGCCGATGGCGCCAAGGCCAGCGAGCGCATCCATTGCGACGCGGTGGCCATGTCCGGCGGCTGGTCGCCGGTGGTGCATCTGTGGTCGCATTGCGGGGGCAAGCTGACCTGGGACGAGGGCGGCGCCTTCTTCCGCCCGGACCCCGATCGTCCGCCGCTGGGCGCCGACGGGCAGGGCAATGTCATCGCCGCCGGCAGCGCCAATGGCGCCATGGCGCCGGGCGATGTGCTGGCCGATGCCCATGCCGCCGGGCTGCGCGCGGTGGGCGCGCCGGACAGCCCCGCCCCACAGGCGGACAGCGTGGCCGAGGAACCGCTCGCCCCCGTCTGGATGATGCCGGCCCGCGCCAGCTACAAGCTGCGCTCGAAGATGTGGCTGGACCCTCAGAACGACGTGAAGGTCTCTGACGTGCAGTTGGCCGCGCAGGAGGGCTATGCCTCGGTCGAACACACCAAGCGCTATACCACGCTGGGCATGGCCACGGATCAGGGCAAGTTGAGCAATATCAACGGGCTGGCCGTGCTGGCCGATGCACTGGGCCAGCCGATCCCGCAGGTGGGCACCACCACCTTCCGCCCGCCCTACACGCCCTTGACCATCGGCACCATTGCGGCCGAGGCGCAGGGTCCGATCTTCCAGCCCCTGCGCCGCACGCCCCTGCATGGCTGGCATGAGGCGAACGGCGCCGATTTCGAACCCGTCGGCCAGTGGCGCCGGCCTTATTGCTACCCACGCGCTGCTGAAAGCCGCGAGGATGCGGTCAAGCGCGAGATCACCCAGACGCGCGAAAGCCTCGGGCTGCTGGACGCTTCGACCCTCGGCAAACTGCTGGTCAAGGGGCCGGATGCCGCGCGCTTCATGGACATGCTCTATACCGGCATGATGAGCAGCCTGAAGCCGGGCAAATGCCGCTATGGGCTGATGTGCAACGAAAACGGCTTCCTGATGGATGACGGGGTGGTGGCGCGGCTGGGCGATGATGCGTTCCTGTGCCACACCACCAGCGGCGGCGCCGACCACGTGCATGGCTGGATGGAAGACTGGCTGCAATGCGAATGGTGGGACTGGAAGGTCCATGTCGTCAACCTGACCGAACAATTCGCGCAAGTAGCCGTGGTCGGCCCCAAGGCGCGCGCGGTGCTGGAGAAGCTGGGCAGCGATATCGATCTGTCAGCCGATGCGCTGCCCTTCATGGACTGGCGCGACGGGCGGATCGCCGGCATCCCGGCGCGGGTGTTCCGCATCTCGTTTTCCGGCGAATTGTCCTATGAGTTGGCGGTGCCGGCGGGGCAGGGGCTGGCGCTGTGGGAAAAGCTGGTCGAGGCAGGGGCAGAGTTCGGCGTCATGCCATATGGCACTGAGGCGCTGCATGTGATGCGCGCCGAGAAGGGTTTCATCATGATCGGGGACGAGACCGATGGCACGGTTATCCCGCAGGATCTGGGCCTGTCTTGGGCGATCTCGAAGAAGAAGACCGATTTCCTGGGCAAGCGCGGGATGGAGCGTTCGGCGATGGTGGCACCGGAGCGCTGGAAGCTGGTGGGGCTGGAGACGCTGGACGGCTCGGTCCTGCCGCATGCCGCGCTCGCTCCGGCCGAGGGGGTGAACGCCAATGGCCAGAGGAATACGCAGGCGCGCGTCACCTCGACCTATTATTCGCCGACGCTGGGCCGGGGCATCGCGCTGGGGCTGGTGGCGCAGGGGCCGGACCGGATGGGCGAGGTGATCGAGTTTCGGGGCGACGCGGGCCGGATGATTCCCACGCGGATCGTCGAGACGTGCTTCCATGACAAGGCGGGGGAGCGGCAGAATGTCTGAGTCCATCAGCGCCCTGCCCGGCATGCGCTACAGCGGGCTGGTCGATCTGGCCGAAGCCGGGCCGCAGGGGATGATCCTGCTGCGCGGCGATCTGGCCTCGGCCGGCCTGGTGGCGGCGGTGAAGAAGGTGACGGGCGCTGCCCTGCCCGATGTGCGGCGGGTCAGCGCGGGAAAGGGCGGCGCGGCGGTCGCCTGGATGTCGCCGGATGAGTTGTTGATCTTCGGTGCGCGGGCGCAGGCGGCCGATACCGTAGCGGCGCTGGAAAAGGCGCTGGCGGGGCAGTTCGCCACCGTCGCCGATGTATCGGATGCGCGGGCGGTCTTCACCGTGACGGGTGCGCAGGCGCGCGATGTGCTGGCCAAGGCCTGCCCGGTGGATTTCGCCGATTTCCCGGTCGGCAGCATCCGCCGCACCCGCGCCGCGCAGGTGCCGGCGGCGATCTGGCGCACGGGTGACGATGCCTTCACGGTCATCTGCTTCCGCTCGGTCGCGCAGTATATGTGGGTCCTGCTGACCACGCTCGCCCGCCCGGGGGGCGAGGTGGGGCTTTATCGCTGAAGGCCGGCCAGCGCGGGTTTGCGCGCGGCCGGCCAGCTTATCGGCATTGCTTTGTCAGCCGGCCTGGGCCAGCTCGTCTGCCGGGGCGGCCTGGGACGGCGCGATCAACCCGTCGATGGTCAGAAAACCATCAATCCCGTCGCAGGCCGGCAGCGCCACGGTGACACGGCGCGTCATACCCGGCTCGCCGCCATGCGACAATGCGGTCCGGGCCGTCACCTCTGTCCCGCAGCTTTTTTCGGTGATGGCGGCTTCCACCTCGATGGCGACATGCGCTGCATTCGCGCGGGTGCCGGCGGGAAAGCTGTAGATCTGCGCCAGCGCCGCGTCTTCCGGCCCGGCATCGCCCAGACGGGCCAGCCAGCCGTGCGGCGCCGGGTTGCGCGCACCGGCAACGGCAGGATGGACATGCCCTTCGGCGCCGAAGCCCGCGCCATCGGCAAAGGCATGCAGCGACATCACGTCCAGGCCGGTCCAGGTCAACACCAGACGGTCATGCGCCGCCATGTCCGGCACCATGGCTTCCTCTTCCGCCCCGCTGCCATCGGCCAGCGTCAGTGTCACACTGGCCTCGGCGCGCAGGGCCGGGATCATGATCTGGGCCTGGCCGTCATCGCTCAACTGGCTGTCGAAGGTCAGTTCGGCATGGTCGAACGTGGCGCGCTGGCCGCCGTGGCAGGGAGCATAGACGCTGGCATCCAGCATCGCGCCTTCGGCAGGGTTGACAATCAGCAAGATCGCGCAGGGGTCGGGCGCGGCTTCCAGAGCGATGTCCGCCGCGATCGGTTGGTCAGTCATCTCTGCCGTCCCGGCCATGTCGCCAGTCGGCGCTTCATCGGTTTCCGGCATGGCCGACGCAACCTCGGGCTGGGCCGGCATGTCCGAGCCGAGGTCTTCCAGCCGCTCTGCGCCTGGCATGGGAGTGCTTGCCAGCGCGGGTGCCGTCACCTCTTCATAACCGGCTGTTGCAGCCGGCGCGGTGTCCGGGGCCGGGGCTGAAGCCGGGGCATCCGGCATGGGCGCAGGCTCTGTCGAGAGCGCGATGCCCGCGTCCGATCCGGTATCAGAGACCGGCGCGGGATCGGAAAGGCCGGGCGCCAACGAGGCGGTGGCTGTCGCGCCGCCACCCGATGCGGCCTGGCCAGGGGCCGAGCCCTGCCCGGCCTGCTGGAAAAGACTGCCGGCGGCCAGGGCCACGGCAAGGGTGCCGACAACGGCGGCGATACTGCGGACAAGGTTCATGGCATCCTCCAATGATGCAGGCTTGCCACTTTGTTAACGGCGAAAAACGGCAGATTCATGGCGTCGGAATGACGATTCGGCGGGTGACACCTGCCCAGGTTTCAGTCGCGGAAGCTGCGGCTTTCCTTGATCTGGTCCCAGGCCCAGACCACCTCTTGCAGCCGCTCTTCATCGGCGCGGTTGCCGGCGTTCAGATCCGGGTGCAGGTCCTTGACCAGGCTCTTGTACTGGCGCCGGATTTCGGACCGGGACCAAGTGTCGCGCGCGTCAAGGATCTCCAGTGCGCGGCGCTCGTTCGGGGGCAGGCGGCGGGTGGCGGTGCCGCCGGGCCGCGCCGGGGTCTCGGCCGGGTGCCGGGTGGCCTTGTCGCCGAGGATCTGATGCGGGTCATCGACGCCCAGCCGCTGCCAGCCCCGTGCCTCCTTGCCCGAGCCGAGGGGCTGCGTCGCCCGGCCCCAAACCCTCTCGCGCTCCATCTGCGCCAGCATCTCGTCCTCGCTCTGGCCGGCAAAGAAATTCCATTTCAGATTGTATTCGCGCACATGGTCCTTGCAGAACCAAAGATAGTCGTCCAGCGCCTCGGGCGAGCGCGGCGCGCGATAGAGGCCGGGTTGCGTGCAGCCCGGATGTTCGCACTGCCGCGACGAGGTTTCGACCGCCCCGGACATGCCGCGCCGGCCCTTGGCGCGGCGCTTCTTGTCGCGCGAAGCGCGGATATCGAAGTTGAAAGGGTCGCTGTTCATGCGCTGCCGGTCTGCCCTGCCTGTTCATCGCGACGGTCGGTCAGGCACGCGGTGCGGCCGGCTTGTTGGCCGGATGCGCCAGAGGGCCCTTGCGAGTCAGGGCGGTGAGTTTAGTTTCTTCGGGGGGCAACGAAAAGGGTCAGAGGGGAAAGCCCATGCAGAATCGCGTGATCGACGAGATCGAGGCCCGGTTGCGGGCGGGCTTTTCGGTATCCGCACTGACGGTCGAGGATGAAAGCGAGCAGCATCGCGGCCACGCTGGCTGGCGAGAGGGGGGCGAGACGCATTTCCACGTCGCGCTGACCTCGCCCGATCTGGCCGGGATGACACGCCTTGCGCGGCACCGGGCGGTGCACGCCGCGCTGGGCTCTGATCTGGTGGCGCGCATCCACGCCCTGCGGCTGACGCTGACGCCCGGCTGATCGCCTCAGGGCCTGCGTCGCCGCGCGGAAAGCCATTGGCGGCGGAAGCGGTGGTTATCTGTCCTCTTCACCCTGCCGCGGTGCCCGCAGGGTCGGTTCGCGCCGTGCCCTTGCCTCGTCGCCGGTCGGGGCGTTCTTGCCCATCCGCGGGCCGGCGCGAAAAGACGGTACGGGATGCCGGTCCGGCTCTGACGGATGCGGTGCTGGCGCGGTCGCGATACTGTCTTCGCGCAGCAGCAGCGGGTCGCTTGCCTGGTCGAAGCGCGGCTCCCGGCGCGGTGCCCCGGCCGCTGCCGGTTCCTCGGGCAGATCCAGCGGACGGCGGAAGATCAGCACGGTCTGCGTGCTGCGGGCCTTGCTCATCAGCCCCTTGCGCTCCTCGCAGGGCAGCGTTTCGGCGCGCAGGAATTCCCAGCCGGCCTCGGCCTCGCGGTTCAGCGCCTCGGTCATCAGATGCGCGAACCGCTCGCCTGTCGTCTTCAGCCCCTTGACCTTGACCGTTCGCACCGGGGCGGGGATGACCTTGTATTCGTAGTCTTCCATTGCTCTTCCACGATGGCTGCCGGCGGGGAACGGTGACCATGGCCTTCTGCGCGAAACCGTTCGGCAATGCAAGCCGTCGGACCCGCTGCGCTGACTGCCGCGCCCGGTCGTGTTGCCGGCGCGGCGCCGGATTCAGCCCTGGCAGACCGGCAAAGCGCGGGTGAAGGTGGCGATTTCGGCGCGCTTGCGCGGGTTGCGCAGGGGCGGCCAGTCGCTGGCTACACCGCCGCGGCCGGTGGCGATGACATTGTCGCGCCCGACGGCGCGCGCGGCGATCCGCGTGGCGCAGGCCAGATTGGTGGCGCCGTCGTAAAGCCCGCGCGGGTTGTCGATATCGCAATCGTTGAACCGGGCGG
Organism: Paracoccaceae bacterium; assembly: GCA_007120685.1. Taxonomy (GTDB): domain Bacteria; phylum Pseudomonadota; class Alphaproteobacteria; order Rhodobacterales; family Rhodobacteraceae; genus Pararhodobacter. The sequence goes on from SKNG01000121.1 coordinate 7,129, forward strand.
TTGCGGGCAGGATCTGCAGCAGACCCTGATAACGCCCGCCGGCGCCCGCCGCTTCCGGCCGCCAACCGCTCTCATACCGCGCGAGGCCGGAAAAGAACGCCACCCAGAAGGCCGCGCGCCCTTCGGCATCGGCTTCCTCGAAGCCCGGGCAGAACTCGTCGGCATCGCGCGGCGTGCTCGACAGCATTGCCTGACCGTTATCAAGCAGCGCCTCGACCATGGCGGCATTCCATTCCGTCGCCTCGGGGCGGTGGTCCCAGCGGGTGATGATCTCGGGCGGTTCCTCGGCCGTGGCGACGGGCTGGCAGGCGGCCAGCAGCAGGGTCAGGGCGGCGGTCAGGCTTGCCTTGGCGAGGGCGGGCAGGGGCAGGGAGCGGGGCACTTGGGGCCTCTTGGATGGCTGCGATTGCGGAGCCGCTACAGCCGGGCGCGGCCCTTGTATAGCGGCGGTGTTGCCTTGCAGCGCGGCATCGGCGGAACCCCGCCCGGCGCCCCGGTGCTTGCAGCGCGCCCGTGCCTGCCCTAGAACCCGGCACAGCCCATCAGCGGAGCCCGCGCGCCATGCTTGACCTGAGTTTCACCCCGCCCCAGCCGAAAACCATCGCCGGCGCCACCGGCGACTGGGAACTGGTCATCGGCATGGAGATCCACGC
>SKNG01000036.1 GCA_007120685.1 Paracoccaceae bacterium
AGATCATCAGCGGGATCACCAGCCGCGGGTCGGCCCCGGCCAGCAGCACGGCGGCGCCGATGATATAGGCCAGGGAGAAGCTCAGCGCGTCGAAGATCTGGAACACCGCCTCGCCGGCGGCCGGCGGGGTCTGCATGATGCGGTTGGCGATGCGGCCCGCGAAATCGTTCTCGAACCAGCCCACCGATTGCCGCAGCACCTGCCGATGCGCGCGCCAGCGGATGATGGTGCCGAAATTCGGCAGGATGGTGTTGCTGACCAGTCCCACATTGATGACCTGCAGAAGCGGGCGCAGCAGCAGCACGAAGACCGCTGCCAGCGCCATCTCCCAGCCATGCGCGGCCCAGAAGCCGGCCGGGCCTGCCTCCTCCAGCAGGTCCACCAGCCGGCCCAGATACCACAAGAGGCCCACCTCGACGAAAGCCACCACCACCGACATCGCCGCGGCCGCGATGAACACGCCCCGGAACGGCCCGGCATATTGGCGCAGGAAGGGCCATAGCCGCTGAGGCGGGCGGTCGGTCTCGGCATAACTGGTGTAGGGGTCCACCAGCCGCTCGAACCACCGCAGAAAGAAGGAGGCTGCGTTTAACATGTTCAGCGCAATCTAGGGGGGGCACCCCGCAAAGGAAAGCCCGCCCGGGGCATTGCCTGACCGCATGGCCGGGTGCTGCCCAACGCGATTTCTTCAAGCGCGTTGCAAGCGCCTTTCTTCAAGGCGCTTTTTCCCGGATCGATCCCATGCCTTCCCTTTTCCGGGCCGGGGTGCCAAGCTGTCGCCGACATTCCACGGGGGGACATCATGTATGACACCATCATCATCGGCGCCGCGCTTTTCACCGAGGGCAGCACCACGCGCAAGCTGATCGCCGACGCCGCGAAGCTCCTCAACAAGAGCGGCCGGATCATCCTGACCCATGTCACCGAACCGATGCCGGCTTTCTACGCCGTCAGCATTGCGCCGGTGGATGTGGAGCGCCGGCGCAAGGAGGTCGAGCGCACCCTCAACTCGCTCGCCACCGCGGCGAAGGGCGTCAAGGTGGAGACCGACATGCGCACCGGCAACCCGGCGCATGAACTGCTGGATTCGGCACGGGACAACGGCGCCGATCTGATCATGATCGCCTCGCACAACCCCGATCTGCGCGACTACTTCATCGGCTCCACCGCCGCGCGGGTGGTCCGGCACGCGCAGTGCTCGGTGCTGGTCGCGCGGCAGAAAGACTGAGGCAAAGGGGGCGGGATGGCCGGATTGCTGACACTGGAAACGCTGGGCGAGGCTGTCGAGGCCGGGCAGATCGACACCGTGCTGATGGCCACCGTGGACATGCAGGGCCGGCTGATGGGCAAGCGGTTCCACGCCGCGCATTTCGTGAATGGCGGCTGGCGAGAGACGCATTGCTGCAACTATCTGCTGACCGTGGACATGGAGATGTACACCGTGCCCGGCTATGCCTCGGCCAGTTGGGAGCAGGGCTATGGCGACTACACGCTGAAGCCGGACATGGCCACGCTGCGCCGTCTGCCCTGGCTGCCCGGCACCGCGCTGGTGCTCTGTGATATCTTCGATCATCACGGGGATCACGAAGTGCCCATCGCGCCCCGGTCGATCCTGAAACGCCAGATGGCGCGTGCCCAGGCCATGGGCTTCACGCCGATGATGGCGACGGAGCTGGAGTTCTTCGTTTTCCAGAACGGCTATGACGCCCTGCGCGACCATGGCCTGCGCGATCTCAAACCCATCGCGGGCTATAACGAGGATTACCACCTCTTCCAGACCACCAAGGAAGAGCCCCTGATGCGCGCCCTGCGCAACGGGCTTTACGGCGCCGGCATCGCGGTGGAGAACACCAAGGGCGAGGCAGAGATCGGCCAGGCGGAAATCAACCTGCGCTACACGGACGCGCTGGCCATGGCCGATGCGCATGTCCTGGTCAAACAGGCCGCCAAGGAAATCGCCCATGACCTGGGCCTGTCGGTCACCTTCATGGCGAAATACGCCACCGACCGCGCGGGCTCGTCCAGCCATGTGCACCAGTCGCTGGCCCGCGAAGACGGCGCGCCCGCCTTCCATGATCCAGCCGATCCGCACGGCATGTCACCGGTGATGAAGCACTATCTGGCCGGGCAACTTGCCCATGCGCGCGAGGTGACGCTTTTCCTCGCGCCCTACATCAACAGCTACAAGCGCTTCACCACCGGGCTTTTCGCCCCCACCAAGGCCGTCTGGTCGCGCGACAACCGCACTGCCGGTTTCCGCATCTGTGGCGAGGGATCGTCGGCCGTGCGGGTGGAATGCCGCATCGGCGGGGCTGATCTGAACCCCTGTCTGGCCCTCGCCGCACTGCTGGCAGCCGGGCTGGACGGGATCGAGAACGCTATGGAGCTGGAGCCGGAACTGCGCGGCGACATGTACCGCGCCGAGACGGTGCGCGAGGTGCCGAAGACGTTGCGCGAGGCCGCCGATCTGGCCGCAGGCTCCGACTGGCTGCGCGCGGCGCTGGGCGCGGATGTGGTCGATCACTACGTCCACGCCGCCCGGTGGGAGATCGCCGAGAACGACCGTGCGGTGACCGACTGGGACCTGCAGCGCGGGTTCGAGCGGGCATGAGTGTGCCATCCGCCAACTGGTCCTACCCCACGGCCATCAAATTCGGCGCCGGGCGCATTTCCGAACTGGCCGAACACTGCCGCGCGGCGGGCGTCACGCGCCCCCTTCTGGTGACCGACCGGGGCCTGGCCGGCCTGCCGATCACGGCGCGCGCGCTGGATATCCTCAAAGCCGGCGGGCTGGGGCGGGCGATCTTTGCCGATGTCGACCCCAACCCGACCGAGGCGAACATGGAGGCCGGCCTGGGCGCCTACCGCGCCGGCGGGCACGACGGGGTGATCGGCTTCGGCGGCGGCTCGGCGCTGGATCTGGCGAAGATGATCGCGCTGATGGTGGATCAGCCGGTGCCGGTGTGGGATCTGGAGGATATCGGCGACTGGTGGACCCGCGCCAACCCCGCCACCATCGCCCCCATCATCGCCGTGCCCACCACCGCCGGCACCGGGTCAGAGGTCGGCCGCGCCGGCGTGCTGACCGACAGCCGCACGCATCGCAAGGTCATCGTCTTTCATCCCCGGTTGATGCCGGCGATCACCATCTGCGACCCCGAACTGACCATCGGCATGCCCCCTTTCATCACCGCCGGCACCGGGATGGACGCGCTGGCGCATTGTCTGGAGGCGTATTGCAGCCCGCATTACCACCCGATGAGCCAGGGCATCGCGCTGGAAGGGACGCGGCTGGTGTTTCAGAACCTGCCAAAGGTCTGGGCCGATCCGGGCGATCTGGTGGCGCGCGGTCACATGATGAGCGCGGCGGCGATGGGGGCGGTGGCGTTTCAGAAGGGGCTGGGGGCGATCCATGCGATCAGCCATCCGGTGGGGGCGATCTACGGCACGCATCACGGCACCACCAATGCGGCGGTGATGCCGATGGTGCTGGATTTCAACCGCCCGGCGGTAGAGGGACGACTGGCCCGGGCGGCTGGCTATCTGGGGCTGGCGGGCGGGTTCGACAGCTTCCGCGCGGCGGTGATGGAGTTGCGCGCGCTGCTTCAGATCCCGCCGGGGCTGGCGGCGATGGGGGTTGAGGCGTCGGCGGTGGACCGTCTGGCCGAGGCCGCGCTGACCGACCCCTCCTGCGGCGGCAATCCGATTGAATTGACCCGTGAGAACCTGCGCGAGCTGATCGTGGCCTGTCTGTAGCTCTGACAGCGCCTTCAGGCCCGGTCTTGGTTTTCCCGCGCCGGTCCCCTACATGCCAGCAAGCCAAAAGGGACCCATGCATGACCGACCTGACCCCGCGCGAGATCGTCTCCGAGCTTGACCGTTTCATCATCGGCCAGGCCGCCGCCAAGCGGGCCGTGGCCGTGGCGCTGCGCAACCGCTGGCGGCGCAAGAAGCTGGACCCCGCGATGCGCGAGGAGGTCTATCCGAAGAACATCCTGATGATCGGCCCCACCGGCGTCGGCAAGACCGAGATCAGCCGCCGGCTGGCGAAACTGGCCAAGGCGCCCTTCATCAAGATCGAGGCCACCAAGTTTACCGAGGTCGGCTATGTCGGCCGCGATGTGGAAAGCATCATCCGCGATCTGGCCGACAGCGCCGTCGCCATGACCCGCGAGCAGATGCGCGAGGACGTGCGCAGCCGCGCCCAGGAAAATGCCGAGGAACGCGTGCTCGAGGCCATCGCCGGCACCGACGCGCGCCCCGCCACGCGCGAGATGTTCCGCAAGAAGCTGCGCGCTGGCGAACTGGACGACACCATGATCGAGGTCGAGGTGGCGGATGCCGGCCCCGCGCTGCCGATGATGGAGATCCCGGGCATGGGGCCGCAGGGCGGGGGCATGAACCTGGGCGATATCCTGGGCAAGGCCTTTGGCGGGCGGACCACGCGCAAACGGCTCAGCGTCGCCGAAAGCCACGAGGTGCTGGTGGCCGAGGAAGCCGACAAGCTGCTCGACGACGAGGCGGTGAAGGCCGCCGCCATCGAGGTGGTGGAGCAGAACGGCATCGTGTTTCTGGACGAGATCGACAAGGTCTGCGCCCGGGCCGAGGCGCGCGGCGCCGATGTCAGCCGCGAGGGCGTACAGCGCGACCTGCTGCCGCTGATCGAGGGCACCACGGTATCCACCAAATACGGCCCCATCCGCACCGATCATGTGCTGTTCATCGCCTCGGGCGCATTTCATGTCGCCAAACCCTCGGACCTATTGCCGGAACTGCAGGGGCGGCTGCCGATCCGGGTGGAACTGCGCCCGCTGACGGAGGCGGATTTCGTCCGCATCCTGACCGAGACCGACAACGCCCTGACCCGGCAGTATGCGGCGCTGATGGAAACGGAATCGGTCACGCTGACTTTCACCGAAGACGGCATCGCCGCGCTGGCGCGCACGGCCGCGCAGGTCAATCAGAGTGTCGAGAATATCGGCGCGCGGCGGCTCTACACGATCATGGAAAAGGTCTTCGAAGACCTTTCCTTCCACGCGCCGGACAAGGGCGGCGAGGCGCTGGCCGTCGATGCGGCTTTCGTGGAAGAGCACATCGGCGATCTGGCGCGCTCGGCCGATCTGAGCCGCTACGTCCTGTAACGGAGCGGGGGAAGGCCCTTCGAAGGGCCTTTCCGGCGCTCCCGCTCAGGGCTGTTCCACAACCAGATGCCTTGTCAAAGCGGCGCGCAGGGGCGCGGGCATGTCGGTGGACTTTCGCGTCTTCGGGTCGAAGATCACATCGGTCAGGTCATAGGTGGCATGCAGCGCGCCAGTGTCGCTGTGGATCATCCGCAACTGGAAGGTAGCGCTGCGATTGCCCAGCCGGACCACCGCGCCGTCGATCAGGAAACAGTCGCCGGCCTTCAGTTCCTGAATGAAGTTGGTCACGGCCCGGGCGCTGACCATGTGCACGCCATGGTCGTGCAGCATCTCGTCCAGGCTCAGCCCCAGCGCCGCGTAAAGGTGGAACGAGGCATCGTCGAAAAACGGCGCGTAATGGCGCACATTCATATGGCCGTAGATATCGTGGTGCCAGGGATGAACCACGCCGCGAGTCAGAAGCGGGCGGTCGGTGGCGGGCTGGGCTGTGTCAGTCATCAATCGGTCTTTCCTCGATGATGTGAAGATAGAGGGTGTTCACCAGGCTGGCGGTGACCAGCAGCACCGCCCATTGCACCACGAAGGCGTAGCCAAAGGCCAGGCCGGGGAACGAGGCCGCCAGAACGGCGACGGGCATGTTCACCACCGTGTAGGCCAGGAAGATAACGAAGGTCAGCACCAGCAGCGCGCCGCCATGGGTGCCGCTGCGGTACCAGGCCTCGCTCAGCGGCAGGGGCTTTTGCACCGCCGCGGCGGCCAGGATCGGCGCCAGACGCAGCGCCAGATAGCCCACCGGCAGCCCAACCAGCAGGCTGTACAGGATCAGCGGCCACGGGCCGGCACCAGCCTGCCCCGCAATCGCGGCCGGGCCGATCAGGAACAACCCCAGCACCGAAAGCGGAATCGCCGCCAGCAGCAGGATCAGCCCGTAAAGCAGGGCCGCGCCCAGATAGCGCAGCATCGCCCGCCACGGCACAAGCGGGATGAAGCCGCCTGGCGCCTGACCTATCAGGATGAACCGATGCCAGGCCACGCTGACCCACAGGCCCAGGGCAAGCTGAACCAGCACCACGAAGCCCTGACCGCCGGGCGCCGGCGCCTCGGCCCGGCCGCCGACAGGGGCGCCTGTTGCCGGGTCTATCGGCAGAAAGGACGCCTGCTGCCCCAGCGCCAGCACCAGCACCAATTGCACGCCCATTACCAACCCGGACAGCCGCAGGGCCATGCCGCCATTGTCAAGCACCATGCGCAGGGCGTGGATGAAAGGGCTGATGCCCTGCATGGGGCCTCCTGTTCGTTGCGGGCCAGCTAAGGCGGCGCGTGCAGCCACGTCAACCCCGCGCGCCGGGCGGGTGTTGCGTCGCTGCGTCAAAGGATATAGCGAAGCGCGACTTGTCAAATCGGAGCCTTGATCATGACCGCATCCTCCGCGCCGAAAAAGGTTGTGCTGGCCTATTCCGGCGGTCTGGACACCTCGATCATTCTGAAATGGCTGCAGACAGAATACGGCTGCGAGGTGGTCACATTCACCGCCGATCTGGGTCAGGGCGAGGAACTGGAACCCGCGCGCCGCAAGGCCGAGATGCTGGGGATTGCGCCGGATAACATCTATATCGAGGATCTGCGCGAGGAATTCACCCGCGATTTCGTTTTTCCGATGTTCCGGGCCAATGCGCTTTATGAAGGGCTTTACCTGCTGGGCACCTCCATCGCGCGGCCACTTATTTCCAAGCGTCTGGTCGAGATCGCGGCCGAGACCGGCGCCGATGCCGTAGCCCATGGCGCCACCGGCAAGGGCAATGATCAGGTGCGCTTCGAGCTTTCGGCCTATGCGCTGAACCCCGATATCAAGGTGATCGCGCCCTGGCGCGAATGGGACCTGACCAGCCGCACGAAACTGCTGGAATTCGCCGAACTGAACCAGATCCCCATCGCCAAGGACAAGCGCGGCGAGGCGCCGTTCTCGGTCGATGCGAACCTTCTGCACACCTCGTCCGAGGGCAAGGTGCTGGAGGATCCGGGGACAGAGGCCCCGGATTTCGTGCTGCAGCGCGTGGTGCCGGTGGAGCAGGCGCCGGACCAGCCGGAAATGGTGGAAATCACCTTCGAGAAGGGCGATGCGGTGGCGATCAATGGCGAGGCGATGTCGCCCGCCACCATCCTGACCCGGCTGAACGAACTGGGCGGCAAGCACGGGATCGGGGTGCTGGATCTGGTGGAAAACCGCTTTGTCGGCATGAAGTCGCGCGGGGTATATGAAACCCCTGGCGGGACGATCCTGCTGGAGGCGCATCGCGGGATCGAGCAGATCACGCTTGATGCCGGCGCCGGGCATCTGAAGGATTCCATCATGCCGCGCTATGCGGAACTGATCTACAACGGCTTCTGGTTCAGCCCCGAACGCGAGATGCTGCAGGCGCTGATCGACCGCAGCCAGGAGCATGTCACCGGCACGGTGCGGGTGAAGCTCTACAAGGGGTCGGCGCGGGTGGTGGCGCGCTGGTCGGATCATTCGCTCTACAGCGAGGCGCATGTCACCTTTGAAGATGACGCCGGCGCCTATGACCAGAAGGACGCCGCCGGCT
>SKNG01000141.1 GCA_007120685.1 Paracoccaceae bacterium
CCACGCTGCCCGAGGTGGTGTCGGGGTTGCGCGTGGGTTTCTCGCTGACATTGCTTGGCGTGCTGATCGGCGAGCTGTTCTCGTCGCATCGCGGCATGGGCTTTCTGGTGATGCGCGCCATCGGTCTGCACGATGTCGAGACGATGATGGCGGTGACGCTGATCCTGGCGGTGGTGGCGGTGCTGATCGCCAGCCTGCTGCTGTATCTGGACAACCGTTTGCACCGCCGCGTCTGACCAAGGCTCAGGCCCGGTCCTGCCACGGGATTGGTAAAGAATATCGTGCCGAAGCGGGCGAAGGCAAAGCCGAAGGCACCCCCGGGCAGCGCGACCTCGGCTTCGCTACGCAGGAAGGTGACGTTCTTCAGGTCGGTCTCGGCCAGTGCTTCACGGGCGATGTCGAGGAACGCCCCGGCGCTGGCAAGAGCGATCCTTGCGCGGCCACGCGCCCATGCTCCGATGCGAGCGGAGCCTTGTTCCGCCAAACGGTTGCTAAGTCCTTCTTTTTTCTGTTGAAGCCCCGTGAACTTTGCGTCAAGACGGCACCTGTAGAGAGGCCCTATGGTGGGCCGTCGCCTTGAACGGTTTGCCACACATGACTTTTTCGACGACCGAGGAGGGCCTGCGGGTCATCGGCGAGCTTGAGCTTGCGCTAGAGAGCAACGCCGTCGGCCTGGCCGCGACGCTTGCAGATCTGAGCGAATTCGCCGCCGACGCGGTGGATGTCGTCCGGCCCCAGAGCGATGCCATCGTCAGGCTGGAAACCGCGCTCGACGCCAATCTCATGTCGCTGTCCGAGATGTCGGCCTATGCCCAGAGGCTCTCGGCCACGCTGCAGGCGCTGGAGGGCGCCACCCGCGTCGCCAACACCTGGAAGGACGTCGACAGCGGCGGGCAGAACATCACCGAACTGCTGGCCGGTCTGGGAGCAAGCAAGGTCGGCTCGATGGCCGGGCTGTGGATGACCGGCAAGGTGGTGCTGCTGGCGGGGGGTACGGCCGTCGGCGGCCTGGCGCTGGCGCCGGCGATCGGGGCCATCGCCCTGGGCGGCGCGACCATGGTCGGCGTCACCGTCGTCATGAACGCGGTGTTCCGCGACGTCGGCGAGACGCTCTGGGTCGACCGGGGGTTCCAGATCATGGGCGAGCGCCTCGGCTTCGCCGGCGGCTGGCTGATCGAGCAGGGTTCCGAGACGCTGCAATGGATCGACACCAATCTGGAGGACACGCTGGCGAGCCTCGAAGGCATCGTCGCCGATGTTGCGCGGCTGAACATCCTCGGCACCGACGGGCCCGATCTGATCGAGATCCCGCCGGGCCTGTTCAATGTCGGGCGCGTCATCGACGGCGGGGCGGGGGATGACACCATCCTCGGCGGATCGCAGCGCGACACCGTCATCGGCGGCGAGGGCGACGACTTCATCCGCGGCGATGCCGGGACGGTGATTGCCGGTTCGGGCGACAATGTCATCAGCGTGCCCGGCAATGAGCTGCAGGTGATCCATGGCGGGCCGGGCGAGGATACCGTGATCCTGGAGCAGTGGGAGAGCTGGGCGGATGTCTCCTTCTCGCATCGGGGCGGCACCGAATTCACCTACCGGCCGCGGCCGAACGGCCCGCTCAACACGCTGCACGATGTCGAGCTGATCCAGCTGGCCACCGGCGAGACGGCGGCGCTGCCGGTGGTGCTGTCGGGGCCGACCCTGGTCAACGGCTTCACCAATGGCTGGCAGACCCATACCGCCACGGCGGGGCTGCGGGACGGCGGCGCCGTCATCGTCTGGACCGATGGCAGCGGCGAGGACGGCGACAGCGGCCGCTCGCAGGTTCGCGCGCGGCTTATCTCGGACGACGGCATGACGCTGGGCGAGGAGTTCCGCGTCAACACGACCACCTTCGGGCGGCAGTTCAACGCCGATGTGACCGCGCTGGAGGAGGGCGGTTTCGTCGTCACCTGGGTGGACCGGGCCTCGAACAGCAGCAGCAGCGTGTCTGGCTTCGACACCATCAAGGCGCAGATCTACGCGGATGACGGCACCCCGGTGGGCGGCGAGGTCCGGGTAGATACCCTGGCGGTGATCGATCAGAGCGGCGGCGGCCGGCCCGCCATCACCGCCCTGTCGGATGGCGGCTTCATGGTGGTTTGGCAGTCGTTCAACCGCGACAACCCCGCCGCGATCGACCGCTCGGGCGATTCGGTGCTGGGCCAGCGGTTCGATGCCACAGGCGCAAGGGTCGGCGGCGAGGTGCTGATCAACGAAACCACGCAGGGCAGCCAAGACAACCCGGCCATCGCCACGCTGGCCAATGGCGACGTCATCGTCGTCTGGTCCCACGACGAGTCCTTCGCGCGGAAGGTGGTCCGGGGGCAGCTTTTCGATGCCGGTGGCAACCGGATCGGCGGCGAGCTGGACCTGTCCGACGTGGGCCAGGACCGCCCCTTCCACATCCTCCCCAGCGTGGTGGCGATGGCCGATGGCGGCTTTGCGGTGCACTGGCGCGGGACGCAGGACGGCGAGTTTCGCTTTTTCGATGCCGATGGCACGCCTCTGGGCGATCCGCTGGCAACGGCGCCGGAGTTCTCGCTGGCCGGGTCCTATCCGGCCGCCATGCTGGCGCTGGAGAACGGCCAACTTGCGGTGCTTCGGTACGAAGTGCAGCTCTATGCTCCGGAGCTCTTCATCCTCGACCCAGAGGCCGGGCTGGTCTCCCCCAGGGTGTTCAGCCTGTTCCAGATCCCGGGCAGCGCGCGCAGCCAGCAGGCTTATGAGATGACCGATCTCGGCGGCGGCTCGGTCCTCGTGACCTGGTCGATCGAGGGCAGCAGCGCCGGGTTGTGGGAGGACGAGGACGGCACCTCGGTGGTGGCGCAGGTGATCTCACTGCGCGGCAGCGGCGTCACGCTGGAGGCCGGCTCGGACCTGGGCGAGATGCTGATCGGCACCGATTATGCCGACCGGCTGATCGGCGGCGACGGCAATGACACGCTGATCGGCGGCGACGGCAACGACACGCTGATCGGCGGGCTGGGCGACGATCTGCTCGACGGCGGGGCGGGGCGCAATGTGGCGGTCTTTTCCGGCCGGGCCGCCGATTATGTGGTCGAAACCGATCCGGACACGGGTGCTGTCATCGTCACCGACCTGCGCGACGGGCCCCAGAACGAGGGCACCAACACACTGGCCAATATCGCCGTGCTGCGCTTTGCCGATGGCGACATCGCCCTCGCCGCCCATGACCTGCCACGGCTGGAGGTCGTGCCCGACACTGCCACGGCGGTGCAGGATGGCCCCGCGGTGTCCGGCAATGTTCTGGACAACGACGGCGGCACCGATCTGCGCGTGGTGGCCGTGAACGGCGCGGCGGCGGATCTCGGCGCGCCATTGGCCGGGGCGCTGGGCACCCTGACGCTGCGGCCGGACGGCCGCTTCGACTATTTGGCCGACAACGCCGCCCAGCTGCCAGAGGGCGTCACCGCCGAGGATGTCTTTGCCATTACCGTGCGGGATGCCACCGGCGCCGAGGCGACAGCCGATCTGGTGGTCACGGTCACCGGGGTGAACGATCCGGCGGTGATCTTCGGCACCGTCCGCGGCACTGTCGCCGCGGCCGACCCGGCCAGGAGCGAGGCCGGCGGTACCCTCGCCGTTACCGACCCCGACGCCGGCGAAGATCGCTTCCGGGCGGTCGAGGAAGAGGCGCTTCAAGGCAGCTTCGGCACCTTCACCTTCGATCCCGAGACCGGCGAATGGTCCTACGAGGTCGATCCCGAAAGCGCCGCCGTTGCCGCGCTGGAGGAAGGCGAGGAAGCGGTCGACACGCTGGTGGTGACCAGTCTGGACGGCACCGCGAGCCAGACGATTACTGTGTCGGTAACCGGGTCGGGGACCCCGGAACCAGAGATGAGCGAGATATTGGGCCTTGTGCTGGACCGGGCTGGAGGGGAACTGGCCGGAGTAACGGTCACTTTTCTTCCTGACGCCGGCGGCAACGCATCGCAAGTGACGGACACCACTGGTCGCTTCGCCTTTGATTCGCCTGGCGGAACCGCCGGCGTCCTGCAGGCGGAGCGCAGCCAGGGCCCTGGCGATCCGCAGATCACGGCTGGCTCGGCTCTGGAGGCATTGCGAATGGCGGTAGGCCTGCAACCGTCCTGGGGACCAGCAAGTGCGAAGGACTTCATCGCCGCCGACTTCGATGGCGACGGTCAGGTCAATGCTGCGGACGCGCTCGATATCCTGCGGGTAGCGGTCGGGCTACCCGCAGGATCGGCACCGCGATGGGTCTTTGTCGACCAGGATGCCGATTTGTCCGGGTTGACCCGCGACAACACCCAGCCCGATTTCGGTATCACGCTTGGCCAGCCTGTCACGGATAGCGGCAGCCTCGGGATGATCGGCATCCTGATCGGCGATGTGCAGGCCTATCTGTGATGCCGCGCGGTCCGGTCAGACGCCGTCAGTGAATCGTCTCCTGCCCGCAGCACTTCTTGAACTTGCGCCCTGACCCGCACGGGCAAGGATCGTTGCGGCCCACCTTCGCGCGGCGGGCCGGTGCGCCGGGCAGGTTGGCCGCGCCGGTGGCACCACACTGCGCCTTCACCCAGCCGTTCAGCGTCATCACGATCGTCGGGATCAGGTCGGGTGCCTGCTCGCTCAGTTCGTCGATCGAATCCTTTGGCATGTCGCTTTCGCCCGCCTGGATCGCATGCAGCGTCAGCAGCAGCGGCAGGGCATGTTCCACATCCGGATCGCCTGACTCCACCGTGGCCATCCAGGCGTCCGGTCGCAGCCGCATCGCCTCCTCGAAGCCCGCGACCCACATCTCCCACATCACCTCGCCGCTGTGCGTGTTTTCGTCAAACAGCGGCTCGTAGACCGCACGGCTGCGCGCGAGGCCACGGGCCACGCGGTTGTAATGATTCATCACCGCCGCCACGGTCCGCTGTGCGGCTGCGTCAGTCTCGAACACCGCGAGTTCAGGGTCGCCCCAGACGCAGGGCAGCCACTCGCTGGGCATGATCATCTCCGGACAGAGCAGCACGCCGGCCACGAAACCGTCGAACTGGCTCGCCAGCATTCCCTCGCTCTCGGGCGGCAGCGCCAGCAGCGCGGCGTCGAGTTCCTCGATCTGGGCGTCGGTGTGGAGCATGATCGGCTTCCTTGCTGCTAAGGGGTCGTTCCGCGGCGGCGGGCAATGGTGCGCGAAACCAAGTCGGCGCCCGCGTGGCTCACCGCATGGATCGATACCTCGCGCGCCAGGGCGTCGACGACGAAGGCGCCCTCGGCCCTGCGTCCGCCCGGGGTCGCGCGCAGGCCCGGTGCGATCTTGTTGCGGGGGCTGCCCTTGTGCGGTCCTTGTGCGGGGTGCCGCGCAGACTGGCAAGCACCGCTTCAATCCCGGCCAGACGGCGCTCCGCAGCCTCCGCGCCGGCATGCCCGACGATCCAGCGCGTGATGGCGTCGAGGTCGCCGGCCATTGCGGGATGAAACCGGATCCGGTAGCTCACACTCTGCGGGCGGCCTTGAGGGTGGCGCGGGCAACGGCAAGAGCGTCATCCTGATCGACGAAGTAGGCTCGCGGTGTGGCGAGGCGCGCCCGGACCTCCTCGGCCAGCGCCACTCGCGCGATGTCCCGCTCCTCTTCGTCGCGGATCATCTGCTCCAGCGCCGCTGCCACCGCCGCGCTCTGCGATGCATAGACGCCCTGGCCGACCTTCTCGGTGAGGAAGCGGTGATGGCGGTCGGTGAAGCTGAGTGTTGTCTTGACGGTCATGGGCGCCCCTCGGTATGGCCACGTCATTTAACGTGGCGCTGGCGCGGGTGGCAAGTTCACACAACTGAGACGACCGCGAAGATGTCAAGGCTTCGCGGTAGCCGTCGGCAAGGCCCGGAAGACGAAGCCCATGACGTTGGTCAGCGTCTTCTCGCAGCGCAGGGCAATGCGACGGAAACGTATGATCCGTTGAAAGAAATTGTCGACCTTGTGGCGCTCGGCGTAAAGGTCGGGTGCGAGGGGCGGTTTGATCGCACCAGACGAGTTGGCCTGAATCAGAGCCTCGGCACCGAGCTCCGCCTCGATCTTTGCGCGCAGCGCGCCCGAGTCATGGGCGGCACCGGCAAAGACGTGGCCGACACCCTTCAACGCGTCGATCAGCGCCGCGGCCTGCGGGCGATCAGCGCGCATGCAATCCGCATGAGAGGCGTTAAACCTAACCGGACCATGCCTGTTTTCGCGGAAAGTGCGACTCTCAAAATCCCTGTCTGCGCAGTTCCTGCGCGAGTTGGGCGCGGGTATTGCCACAGATGATCGGGAAAGCTGCAAAGAATTGTGCGGCGCAGGCGTCGGGTCGGCGGCGCCGGGTCTCCTGGCGCCAGCGGGCGGCCTGCTGGTGGCGTCCGTCAAGGCCGTTTACCAGTGCCGCGATCATGGTGATAAGGTGGTGTGCGCCTGGCGTAGTGGCGGCGCGGTCGGCCCAGCGGGCGGCGGCGCTGGTGTCGCCGGTCTGGATCAGCAACAGCGCCCGCACGCCGTGCATTGCGTAAAGCAGCGGGTCCAGGGGGCTGAGGTTGAGGGCGGTGTCGACCTGGCTCTCGGCACCGCTGACATTGCCGGTCAGCACCGCGGTGAGGGCGCTGGCGTAATGGCCTTGTGCGTAGTTCGGGTTGAGCTCTACCGCGCGCAGCAGAAAGCCGGCGGCGTTCTCCGGCTCCCCTGATAGCCAGAAGGATCGCCCCATCGTGAAATGCGTGAATGGGTCCAGCGGATCGAGTTCCAGGCCGCGCTCGGCATGACGACGTGCCGCCGTGGCCGCCTCGCGAGGGTCCGGCCCGAGTTGCAGGAAGGCGTCCAGGAAGCGGGTGAAGGACAGACCGGCATGGGCGCGGGCAAAGCGCGGGTCCAGCGCGACCGCATGCCGGAAATGTCCCATGGCGATTTCGTTGGCCGCGGGGGTGAATCGGTAGATCTGACTCAGGCCGAGATGGAAACTGGTCCAGGCATCGAGTTGGCCGACCCCGGCAAGACCGGCCAGCCGCGCCTCGTTTTGTGGAATCTGCAAGTCCAGTGCGGTGGCGACATGGGCGCTGATGCGCTGGCGCAAATCCTCGATCTCGGAGGCGGGCGCCGTCAGCCTGTCGCCCCAGATCACCTCGCTGCGGCCCGAATGGGCCAGTTCGAGGACCACGATCAGCCTGTCGCCGCCGGTCTCGACCGTGCCGGACAAGACATAGTCGGCGCCCAGTGCCGTTCCGATCAGCTGCAGATCGGGCGAGTCGTTTCGAAAGCGGAACGAAGAGCCGCGCGCGATCACCGCCAGCCAACGTAGCCGCGACAGCGCCTGGATGATTTCGTGCGGGATCGCCTCGGCAAGGATAGCAAGGTCCGGCGATGCCCCCATCGGGCGGAAGGGAAGGACTGCCACCGAGGGGCGCGTCAGCACGGCGCTTTCCGGCCCCGCTTCCGGCTCGGAACGTGTCGGCTGTGCCGCAGCGCGCTCGCTGACCTCGGCAATGAAGCGAAACCCGCGCCCATGGACGGTGCGGATGACCGACTGTTGCCTGCCCGTATCGCCAACCGCCTGGCGCGCCGAGCGCACGCGGCTTGACAGGCTGGCATCCGACACCGGCCTTCCCTGCCAGACGACGCGCGCAAGCTCGTCCTTGCCGACCATCCGATCACGGTGGCGGATCAGATGGATGAG
>SKNG01000025.1 GCA_007120685.1 Paracoccaceae bacterium
CTGCCCGACGGCCGGTTTGCCGTCTATGATCCCGCCCTGGGCGAGGGGCTGGGCAAGATCGACCTGAAGACGCTGGAAGACGTCTATACCGGCTATGCGCTGCTGTTTCGCGCCGAACACCGCGAGGATATCGCCGCGCTGGCCGCCGGGCGGCAGGGCCACTGGTTCTGGTCCACGCTGGCGCAGAACCGCTGGGCCTATACGCAGGTGCTGCTGGCGGCGATGCTGGCCAACTTCCTCAGCCTGTCGACCTCGCTGTTCATCATGGTGGTCTATGACCGCGTGCTGCCGAACGAGGCGATCGAGTCGCTGATCGCGCTTACCGCCGGCGTGGGCATCGCGCTGCTGTTCGACTTCCTGATCAAGAGCCTGCGCGCGGGCTTCATCGACCGCGCCGGCCAGCGCGCGGACATGGTGATGGGCCGGCGCATCTTCGATCAGTTGCTGGACATGCAGATGCGCGCGCGCAAGGGCTCCACCGGGGCCTTGGCCAGCACCCTGCGCGAATTCGAGACGCTGCGCGAGTTCTTCACCTCGGCCACGCTGGTGGCGGTGGTGGACCTGCCCTTCATCCTGCTGTTCATCGGCGTGATCTACCTGATCGGCGGGCCGCTGGCGCTGGTGCCGGCCATCGCCGTGCCCATCGTGCTGATCGTCGGCATTGCGGTGCAGCCGGTGCTGTCGCGCCTGGCCGAGAAGAGCTTTGCCGACGGCCAGTCGAAACAGGGCGTGCTGGTGGAAACCGTCTCTGGTCTGGAAACCATCAAGGCCGCCGGCGCCCAGCGCCGCATGCGCGCCCGCTGGGAAGAGGCCATCGCGCGGCAGTCCGACCATGGGCTGAAAAGCCGCGCGGTCACGCAATTCGCCATCAACGCCACCGCCACCACCCAGCAGGCGGCGCAGGTGATGATCGTTTTCTACGGCGTCTTCCTGATCACCGCCGGCGAGGTCAGCATGGGCGCGCTGATCGCCGCCGTGATCCTGACCGGCCGCACCCTGGCGCCCCTGGCGCAACTGGCCCAGACGCTGACCCGGTTCAACCAGGCGCGCACCTCCTATCGCAGCCTGGATGCCCTGATGCGCGCCGACAGCGAGCGGCCGGAGGGGCGCAACTGGATCTCGCGCCCCCGGCTGGAGGGCGAGATCAGCTTTGACGGCGTGTCCTTCGCCTATCCCGATGCGCAGATCGATGCGCTGCGCGATGTCACCTTCACCATCAAGCCGGGCGAGAAGGTGGCGGTGCTGGGCCGCATAGGTTCCGGCAAAAGCACGGTGGCACGGCTGATCCTGGGGCTTTTCGAGCCGCGCGAGGGATCGGTGCGGATGGACGGCATCGACATCCGCCAGATCGACCCGGGCGATCTGCGCCGCAACGTGGGTTCGGTGCTGCAGGATGTCTGGCTGTTTTCCGGCACCGTGCGCGAGAATATCGCCATCGGCGCCGTGCGCCCGCGCGACAATGATATCCTGGACGCCGCGCGGATCGCCGGGGTCGAGGATTTCGTGCGCCGCAACCCGGCCGGCTATGACCTGATGCTGGCCGAGCGCGGCGAGGGGCTGTCTGGCGGACAGAAACAGGCGATCTCGCTCGCCCGCGCGCTGGTCGGCCGTCCGCCGGTGCTGCTGTTCGATGAACCCACCAGCGCGATGGACGTGCAGAACGAACAGGCGGTGATCAAGCGGCTGAAGGAGGAAATGAAGGATCGCACGATGGTGATCGTCACCCACCGCACCAGCCTGCTGGACCTGGTTGACCGGGTCATCGTGATCGATCAGGGAAAGGTGGTGGCCGACGGGCCGAAGAGCATCCTGCAACAGCGCGGCCGCGCTGCGGGGGGTGCCGGTGTAGGGGTAACCGATGGCACGCAGTAGGGACCTGGACCAGCTTGCCAAGGAAATGCGGGGCACCTCGCCCTTTCGCGGGTCGTTGCTCCTGGGCCTGATCCTGTTGTTTCTGATCACCGCCGGCGTCTGGGCCTCGATCACCGAAATCGACGACGTGACCCGCGCCGAGGGGCGGATCGTGCCCTCGCGCGATGTACAGGTGATCCAGGCTACCGAGGCCGGCGTGCTTCAGGCGGTTCATGTCATCGAGGGCGAGGTGGTCGACGAAGGTTCTGTGCTGATGGAGCTGGATGGCATCCAGCTGGCCAGCCAGCTGGACCAGGAACAGCAGCGCGCCTTCGGGTTGATGGCCCGCATCCAGCGCCTTCAGGCAGAGATCGACGGCGTGGACCTGGAGTTTCCTCCAACGCTGATCGAACGGGCGGCGGCGGTGGTGCGGTCCGAGACCGCGCTCTATCACGGGCGGCTGGCCGAATTGCAGTCCGAGATCGACATTCTGGAGCGTCAGCGCGGGCAGCGGCGGCAGGAACTGGAAGAGGGGCGTGTCGACCGGCAGACCGCGCAGGAGACGCTGGCGCTGCTGGACGAGGAAACCACCATGATCGCGCCGCTGGTCGAACGCGGGCTGGAGCCGGAGACGACGCTGCTGGAAATCCGCCGGCGCGAGAGCGAATGGCGCGGGCGCGAGACCCGGGCGCAGGCGGCGCTGGCGCGGTTGCAGGCCGGGCTGGACGAGATCGATGACCAGATCGCCGCGCGGCGCTCGCGTTACCGCGCCGCGGCCTTGTCCGATCTGGCGCTGGCCACGGCGGAACTGGCGGCGCTGGAACCCAGCCTGCCGGCGCTGGCCAGCCGCGCCGACCGTTCCGTGCTGCGCGCGCCGGTGCGCGGGATCGTCAACCGCATCCACCGCTCGACGCTGGGCGGGCTGGCGCGGGCGGGCGAGGATCTGATCGAGATCGTGCCGCTGGACGACACGCTGCTGGTGGAAGCCTATGTGCGCCCCGCCGATATTGCCTTCATCTATCCGGGCCAGCCGGTGAAGGTGAAGATCACCGCCTATGACTTTTCCCGCTACGGCAGCCTGGATGGCGAGATCGTCCGCATCGGCGCCGATGCCGTCACCCGGTCCGAACGCGACCCGGAAGAGTTCTTCATCGTCCAGGTGCGCACCGAGGACAATTTCCTGGATGCCGATGGCGTGGCGGTAGAGATCATCCCCGGCATGGTGGCGGAAATCGACATCCTGGCCGGGCGCAAGACGGTTCTGGAGTATCTGACACGCCCGGTTGTCAGGGTTCGCGACCGCGCGCTGCGCGAGTGACCGCCTGATCGGCGCAGCGCCTCAGCGCCCGGCCTGCGTTTCCAGCGACACCGCCCCCTCCAGCCCGGTCGAGCCGTACAGCCAGGCGATCTGATCATACCATTCCTGCGGCCCCCGCGCCTGCATGACGGCGTTGCGCAGCGCGGCATGGGCGCCGGCGGGGTGATAGATATGCTCGCCCACCGCGCGGGACTGCAACTGCACCCGCGCCGTGCGCAGCCGCCGGCGGTTCTGATAGGCTTCCAGCGCGGCGGCCGGATCGTCGAAGCCCGCGCCCATCTCCTCGGCCAGGGCCACGGCGTCTTCCATCGCCATGCAGGCGCCCTGCGCCATGTATTGCAGCATGGGGTGCGCCGCATCCCCCAGCAGCGCCACCAGCCCGTCCGTCCAGCCCATCACCGGGTCACGGTCGCACAGCACCCACAATTTCCAGTCCTGCCCCTTGTCGATCACGCTGCGCGCCAGCGGGCTGACATGCTCGAACCCCTTGCGCACCTCGTCATGGGTGACGGGCTTGCCCGCCACCGGCTCTGGCGCGTCGTTGTGATAGGTCACCACCAGGTTGAACATCTTCCAGCCCGACAGCGGGTAATGCACGATATGGCATTTTGGCCCGGCCCAGAGCGTGGCGGCATTCCAGCGCAGATCCTCTGGCATGTCCTCGACCGGAATCACGCTGCGATAGGTGGTGTGGCCGGACACCCTCGGCGGCCCGTCACCCAGCATCTGCGCCCGCACCCTGGACCACAGCCCGTCGGCGCCGATCAGCGCCCGGCCGGCCACGCGCTCGCCATCTTCCAGCAGGGCCGCTACCCCGTCGGCGTCCCCCTCATATCCCGTCACACCGGCATGGGTGCGCAACGCGACCAGCGGATGGGCTTTGCAGGCATCGAGGAACACACGGTGCAACTCGCCCCGATGCACCACGGCATAGGGGTTGCCCATTCGGGTGCGGAAGTCTTCGCCCAGCGGGATGCGGGTGATCTCCTGACCGCTCAGCGCATCCATCAGGCGCAGGTTGTCGATAAAGACCGCCATCTGCCGCGCCTTCTCGCCTACGCCCAGATAGTCGAAGGCGTGAAAGGCGTTCGGACCCAGCTGGATGCCCGCGCCGATTTCGCCAAAGGCCGGAGCGCGTTCCAGCACGATGGAGGCGATGCCCTTGTTGGCCAGGCCGATCGCCGCCGCCAGCCCGCCGATGCCACCCCCGGCGATGACGACGCGTTCGGCGTCAGGGGCGCTCATTCCGGCGCCCCGATGGTCAGGGCGATGGGCTCCAGCCCGTCGATCCCGCCCTCGATCACATCGCCCGGACCCACCGGCCCGACACCGGCCGGCGTGCCGGTCATGATGATATCGCCCGGCTGCAGGTGATAGAATGTCGACAGATCGGCGATGATTTCCGGCACCGAATGGATCAGGTCCGAAAGATGCGCGTCCTGCTTCACATCCCCATTCACCGACAGCCATATCCGCTGCGGCCCCAGGGGCGCCATCGCGCCGGCCTTTTTCAGCGGGGCCAACACCGCCGACCCCTCGACATCCTTGCCCAGATCCCAGGGGCGCTGCTTTTCGCGCGCCTTGAGCTGCAGGTCGCGCCGGGTCATGTCCAGCCCGCAGCCATAGGCATAGACCGCCGTCATCGCCTGATCCGCACCAACCCGGAAGGCCGGCGCGCCCAGCGCCACCACCAGTTCCATCTCGTAATGAAAGTTCCCGGTCCCCGGCGGATAGGGCAGCGTGCCGCCCGAGGCCATGACGGCATGGGGCGATTTGGTGAAATAGAAAGGCGCCTCGCGGTCGACCTCGACCCCCATCTCGGCGGCATGGGCGGCATAGTTGCGCCCCACGCAGAAGATGCGGTTAACCGGGAAGGCGGCGGTCTCGCCCTGCACGGCCACGGCCTGCACCGGGGCGGGAGGGAACAGATAGGCACTCATCGGGCACGCTCCTCGTCGTGGGCCAGCGTTTCCTGCAGCAGGTTCGTTCTGGCCTGTTTCTTCATGCACATGTTGCTTAAACGCGGTAGCGTCGATTTTCAATTTTCGGGTTGCTCTGAGCTTTCCGAGGTTACCCAACCCGCCAGTCCATGCCGTTTTCACGCCGGATTACGAGACCACGCACTCCCGTATTCACGGCGCGCACCCAAGAACCTTGAAGAAAGGTTCTTGCAAAGGCCTTGCTTCAAGGCCTTTCCTCGCCCTTGGTTGACGTTGCCGCCATACGCCCCGAAGCTGGCGCTAAACGGAACCGTTTAAGCGAAAGAATGGAGGAGAGCACGATGAGCTTCAAGGCACTGATGCTGCGGCAGGATGCGGATGGGCAGGCGAAAGCGGTCATCGAAGAGATCGAGGACAGCGCTCTGCCCGAGGGCGATGTGACGGTCGCGGTCGACCATTCGACGGTCAACTACAAGGACGGGCTATGTCTGTCGCCAAAGGGCGGCGGGCTGGTGCGCCGCTATCCGCATGTTGCGGGGATCGACTTCGCCGGTACGGTGCTGGCCTCGGACGATGCGCGCTATGCCCCTGGCAACAAGGTGGTGCTGACCGGCTGGCGCGTGGGCGAGGTGCATTGGGGCGGCTATGCCCAGCGGGCGCGGGTGCGCGGCGACTGGCTGGTGCCGCTGCCCGCCGGGCTGGATACGCGGCAGGCGATGGCGGTGGGCACGGCCGGTCTGACCGCGATGCTGGCGGTGATGGCGCTGGAGGATCACGGGCTGAAACCCGGTAACGGGCCGGTCCTGGTGACGGGCGCGGCGGGGGGCGTGGGCTCGGTCACTGTCGCACTGCTGGCCGCGCTGGGCCATCAGGTGGCGGCCGTCACCGGGCGGCCCGAGACGGCAGACTACCTGACCGGCCTTGGTGCTGCACGGATCGTGCCGCGCGCCGATCTGGCCGAAACCGCGAAACGTCCGCTGGAGGCCGAGACCTGGGCAGGCTGTGTGGATGCAGTGGGCGGCGCGATGCTGGCGCGGGTGCTGGGGCAGATGCGCTATGGCGCCTCGGTCGCCGCCGTGGGGCTGGCGGGCGGGGCGGCGCTGCCGGCGACAGTGGTTCCCTTCCTGCTGCGCGGGGTGAACCTGCTGGGCATCGATTCGGTGATGCAGCCGCGCGAGGCCCGGGTCCGCGCCTGGGACCGGCTGGCGCGAGAGCTTCCGATGGCAAAGCTGGAAGCGATAGTGCAGCCCGCGCGGCTGGAGGACGTGCCGGGGCTGGGCGCGGATATCCTGCAGGGCAAGGTGCGCGGACGCGTGGTGGTGGATCTGCGGGACTGAGCGCCAGTCCGAGCAGGGTGCGGCGCGCTGTTGGTTGCGAGGGACCGCCATGCGGGACCAGTCGGTGCGCTGCGGCTTCGTCCGGTGACCGGGCACAACCTTGGGAATTTGCGAGAAAGGGCCTACGAAGGCCCTTTGAACGCGCTTTCGAAAGCGCGTTTTCGCATGCTGCGGGCGCAGGCGAATGGCCGGCCGTTACAACAACCCCAGCGACCGAAAGCTGGCCTCGCGCTCGCGCCCGATGATCAGGTGGTCGTGCAAGGCGATCGACAGCGCCTCGGCCCCGCGCCGGATCTGCTCGGTCATGGTGATGTCGGCCTGGCTGGGCGAGGGGTCGCCCGACGGATGGTTATGCACCAGGATCAGCGCCGAGGCATTCAACTCCAGCGCCCGGCGCAGCACCTCGCGCGGGTAGACCGGCACGTGATCAACGGTGCCATGCCCCTGCTGCTCATCAGCAATCAGCGCGTTCTTGCGGTCCAGGAACAGCACGCGGAACTGCTCGGTCTCGCCATGCGCCATGGCGGTGTGGCAATAGTCCAGCAGCGCGTCCCAGCTTGAGATCACCGGCCGGTTCAGCACCTTCGCCCGCGCCAGCCGCGCCGCCATCGCCTCGGCCAGTTTCAGCACGCCGAGCACTGCATCGCCCACTCCGTCGACCTGCTTCAGTTGCGCCGGAGGCGCGCTGACCACGGCCGCCAGATCGCCGAACCGGTCCAGCAGCGCGCGGGCCAGCGGCTTCACATCGGCGCGGGGAATGGCCCCGAAAAGCAGCAGTTCCAGCAATTCGTAATCCGGCATCGCCGCCGCGCCGCCGTCCAGAAACCGGGCGCGCAACCGTTTGCGATGGTCGCGGATATAGGAAGGCAACCGCCCATCCGGCAGGGTACCGGCCACAGGCCCCGCCGGCGCCGCCCCGGGCACCGTCACCGCACCCGGCCCGGCAAACAGCGGCATCGGCTTTTCGCAAAGGGATTGGCGGCGGCGGGTCATGCCGTCACCCTGTCAGCACTTGGTAAGCAAAGGGTTAACACAACCCCGGCGACGGCGGCGGCGGCGTCAGTTGCCGGTCATCCCGTCCCAGAAGCTGCGCACCTTGCTAAAGAAGCTGGAGCCTTCGGGGTTGTTGTTCTCGCTCATGCTTTCGAACTCGCGCAGCAATTCCTTCTGCCGCGCGGTCAGGTTGACGGGCGTTTCCACCACCAGTTCGATCATCATGTCGC
>SKNG01000467.1 GCA_007120685.1 Paracoccaceae bacterium
CAAGCGCGGCCTGCGCCAGATGGCGCAGCACGGGCAGGCCAGGCGCCACCGGTTCCAGCAGCTTGTCGCGCCCGCGCATGCGGCGGCTGGCGCCGGCGGCCAGCAGCGCCGTTGCCAGCGCCCCGGACCCGCCGGACACGCGCCCCGCCCTCAGCGTTCCGGGATCAGCCCGCGCGGTGCGAAACGCAGCATCAGAAGCAGCGCCGTACCCATCATGATCAGCCGCGTATGCGCCGCCTGGTTCATCAGATGCACCCGCACCGCGCTGTCGGCGCCCAGACCCGAGGTCAGCACATCCATCAGCCAGCGGCCCAGCGGTTCGGCCTGGACCCAGAGGAACCAGATCACGAAGGCCCCCAGCACCGAGCCCCAGTTGTTGCCCGATCCGCCGACGATCACCATCACCCACATCAGGAAAGTGAAGCGCAAGGGCTCGTAGCTTCCCGGCGTCAACTGACCGTCCAGTGTGACCATCATCGCGCCGGCCAGCCCGCAGGTGGCCGAACCCAGGATGAAGATCATCAGATGGCGCCGGGTGACGTCCTTGCCCATGGCGCGGGCGGCGACCTCGTTGTCGCGGATCGCCCGCATCATCCGGCCCCAGGGCGAATTCAGCGCCTTCTCGGCCAGCCAGATCAGGATGCCCAGCACGATGGTGAAGAGGATCGCATAGCTGACCAGTTCGACGATGCGCGCCATCTCGGCCACGCTCATGCCCATCCGATCGGCCAGCCCCTGCACCCAGTCGCGCGTCTGCAGCTCCACCGGACGGGGCACGGCGCGCGGGATGCCGGAGACGTTGTTCACGCCGCGGGTCAGCCAGACCTCGAACTTCAACACGGCGATGACGATCTCGGAAATACCCAGCGTGGCGATGGCCAGATAATCCGACCGCAACCCCAGCGCGACGCGCCCCACCACGAAGGCCAGCCCCGCTGCCATCAGCGCACCCACCGGCCAGGACAGGATCACCGGCAGGCCCAGCCCGCCCAGAAAGCCCGTCGCCGCCGGATCGACCCGGGAAATGGCATGGGTGGCAGGCCCGTAGACCAGGCTGGTCAGGATGTAGCCCACCGCCAGCACCAGGATGATCGACAGCCCGCGCAGCTTGCCCGGCTGCATCGTCTTGTAGATCAGGATCGCGGCAAAGATCGTCGCCGCGCCCATCATCAGCCCCAGCATGGCGCCCATGCCGCCGGCGGCCCAGGCTTCCGGCACCGGCGGCATGGCAATCAGCACCGCGGCCAGCCCGCCGATGGCGGTGAAACCCATGATGCCGACATTGAAAATGCCGGCATAGCCCCATTGCATGTTCACGCCCAGCGCCATGACCGCCGAAATCAGCGCCATGTTCAGGATGGTCAGCGCCAGCGGCCAGCTTTGATACATGCCGGTCATGACCAGCGCCAGGCCCATGGCCGAGAACAGCACGATGTTGCGAATGTTGATGCTCATAGCGTCTTACCCCGGAAGATGCCCGTGGGCCGGAAGATCAGCACCACCACCAGGATGCCGAAGGTGACCGCGAACTTGTAATCGACGGGCAGGACCTGCATCAGCCCCGCCGGCATCCATTCATCCGGCAACAGATGGCTGAAGAAGCGTCGCCAGGCATAGGTGATGCCCATTTCGGCAAAGGCCACGATATAGCCGCCGACAATCGCCCCGATGGGACTGCCCAGCCCCCCCACGATGGCGGCCGCAAAGAAGGGCAGGAGCAGCATGAAATAGGTGAAGGGCCGGTAGCTTTTGTCCAGGCCGTAAAGCGTGCCGGCCAGCACCATCAGCGTGCCGGCGATGGCCCAGGTGATCCAGACCACGCGGTCGGGGTTGATGCCGGAGAGAAGCGCCAGATCCTCGTTGTCGGAATAGGCGCGCATCGACTTGCCGGACTTGGTGCGGTTGAGGAACCAGAACAAGAGCCCCATGGCAATCAGCGCCACCACAACGGTGATGACCTGAGAGCCGCGCAGCGCCAGCCCCTCGGCCAGCCCCGTCCATTCGCGGAAATCGCGCACGCCGATGATGAAGCGCTGGCCGTCGTCAAAGCGGCGCTCGCCCGGGCCGATCAGCAGCCGGGTCAGCCCGTTGGTGACGAACATCACCCCCAGCGAGGCCATCACGAAGATCATCGGCTTGGCCTTTACCCTTCGGTAAAAGCGATAGACCAGCCGGTCGGCGGTCAGCAGGTAGAGGATGATGACGGCGATCCCCAGCGGCAGCGCCAGCAGCGCGGTGGGCAGCGGGCCGAAGCTGATGCCCAGATACTGCAGCCCCCAGGTGCCGAAGATCACGAAGGCGGTGCCGAAGGCCATGATGTCGCCATGGGCGAAATGGGCAAAGCGCAGGATCGAATAGATCAGCGTGATGCCAAGCGCCCCCAGCGCGATCTGGCTGCCATAGGCCAGGCCCGGGATCAGCACGAAATTGGCCAGCACCACCAGGGCGTTGAGAATGTTTTCCACGGCTCAGCCTCCCAGGAAGGACTTGCGCACTTCCGGGTCGGCCAGCAGGGCCTCTCCGGTGTCGGTATAGCGGTTGGCGCCCTGCACCATGACATAGCCCTTGTCGGCGATCTCCAGTGCCTGGCGGGCGTTCTGTTCCACCATCAGGATGGGAATGCCGGTGCGCGCCACCTCGATGATACGGTCGAAAAGCTCGTCCATGACGATGGGCGAGACACCGGCGGTGGGCTCATCCAGCATCAGCACCTTCGGCTGGGTCATCAGCGCCCGGCCCACGGCGACCTGCTGGCGCTGGCCGCCGGAAAGCTCGCCCGCCGCCTGGGCGCGCTTGTCGCGCAGGATGGGGAACAGATCAAACACCTGCTCCATGGTGCCGCGGATATCGTCGTCGCGGATGAAGGCGCCCATCTCCAGGTTTTCCTGCACCGTCATCGAGGGGAAGATATTGCCGGTCTGGGGCACGAAGCCCATGCCCCGGCGCACGCGGGCCTGCGGGGTCAGGGCGCCGATATCCTCGCCGTTCAGCCGCACCGAGCCCTTGCGCAGGTTCAGCATGCCGAAGACCGCCTTCATCGCGGTGGACTTGCCGGCGCCGTTGGGGCCGACGATGACGGCAATCTCGCCGGCCTCGACGGCGATGGTGCAGTCATGCAGGATGTCCGGGCCATTGCCGTAGCCGCCGGTCATCGCCTCGCCGATCAGGACGGCATTGGCGCTGGGCTTGAGCGCATGCTCAGACATGGCCCACCTCCTTGACCACCTTGTTCTTCAGCCCTGTGCCCAGATAGGCCTCGATCACCTGCTCGTTGGCCTTGATCTCGTCCAGCGTGCCCTCGGCCAGCACCTTGCCCTCGGCCATGCAGATCACCGGGTTGCAGATGCGGCCGATGAAATCCATGTCGTGCTCGATGACGACGAAGGTATAGCCGCGCTCCTGGTTCAGCCGCACGATGGCATCGGCGATGGTGTTCAACAGCGTGCGGTTCACGCCGGCGCCGACCTCGTCCAGGAACACCACCTTGGCGTCGGTCATCATGGTGCGGCCCAGTTCCAAGAGCTTCTTCTGCCCGCCGGATATCTGTCCGGCCTTCTGATCGGCGATATGGTCGATGGTCAGGAACTTCAGCACATCGTCGGCGCGGCGGCGGATTTCCTCTTCCTCCAGCCGCACCCGCTTGCGCTGGAACCAGGCGCTCCACAGGTCCTCGCCGGACTGGCGCGGCGGCACCATCATCAGGTTCTCGCGCACCGTCATGGAATGGAACTCATGCGCGATCTGGAAGGTACGCAACAGGCCCTTGGCGAACAACTCGTGCGGGGCCAGACCGGTGATATCCTCACCGGCCATGAAGACCTTGCCCGAGGTTGGGGGAAGAACCCCGGCGATCACATTGAAAAGCGTGGTCTTGCCGGCACCGTTGGGGCCGATCAGCCCGGTGATGGAGCCCTCGGCAATCTCCAGCGATGCGCCGTCGACTGCGTGAAACCCGCCGAAATGCTTGTGCAGATCCTCGACACGGATCATCTTCACCCCCTGTCAACGTTACCGCGCAACGCCCCCGCAACCGTCCCGCGCAACCGTCCGCCGGGCGCGTTCAGCCATGGTCGTTCTTCGGGGGTGCCCGGTCGTTGCCGGGCGCGGCGGTTTCGGAAAAGGCCCGGAGAACGAACGCTCTCCGGGCCGGTTTCATCCGATCAGGCCATCGGGCCGATCACTGGTGATATTGAATGGTCACGAACTCGCCATTCTCGACCACATATTCGCGGAAGAAGCCGGCAGCCTCGCCCGGGCCAACCAGGTTGACATTGGTCGCACCGATGAAGTTGACCTCGCCGCCATTGGCCAGGATCTCCAGCCCGCGCGCCAGATCGCCGGGCAGAATTTCCTCGCCGGGCTCGTTGGCCACGTTCATGATATTGGCGGCAATCCCGGCCGGCGTGGCTTCGCCCGCCGCCTGTGCGGCCAGCGCCAGCAGCGCCGCGGCGTCATAGCTTTCACGGGTGTAGCTGCTTTCGCCGTTGATGCCGGCTTCGGCCGCCATGGCGTGGAAGCGGTCCGTGCCTTCGCCCGAGGCCCAGGGAATGGTGCCGATGGTGCCTTCCAGCGCCTCGCCGGTATTGGCAACCAGCTCGTCGCCGAACATGCCGTCGCCGATGAAGAATTGCTCGAAGGCGCCCAGCTCATAGGCCGTGCGCAGCACCGAGCCGCCGCCATCGACATAGCCCAGGATCACCAGCGCATCGCCGCCGGCCGAAGACAGCGTGCCAACCTCGGCGGTGTAGTCGCCGCGGGCTTCCTCATGCGGCACGACGATGGTGACGGTGCCGCCCATTTCCTCGAAATTCGCCACGAAGCTGTCGGCAAAGCCGCGCCCGTAGTCGTTGTTGGTATGGGTCACGGCCACGGTGTCGATGCCGCGCTCCATCACGATCGAGGCCAGTACCAGACCCTGCCGCGCATCCGAGGGCGCGGTGCGGAAGAAGATGCCGCCGGAATCGAAGGTCGTGAAGGCGGGGCTGGTCGCCGAGGGCGAGATCATCGGGATGCCGTTGGCCATCGCCACGTTTTCCAGCACCGCGCGGGTCACGCCGGAACAGTCGGCGCCCATGATCGCCACCACCCCGTCCGAGGTGATCAGACGCTCGGCCGAAGCCTGGGCCAGCGCCGAGTCGACACAGCCCGTGTCGGCACGGATCGGCACGATGGTCTGGCCGCCCAGGAACGCGCCGCTTTCGTTGATCTCGCTGAAGGCCAGTTCGGCGCCATCGGCCATGTGGCCGGTCAGCGATTCGATGGGCCCGGTGAAGCCCAGCAGCACGCCCATGCGCACCTCATCGGCCAGCGCCGCGCCGGTGGCCAGCGCCGATACCGACGCCGCAAGCAGAAATTTCTTCATGGATAACTCCCCTAGTTTTTTGTTTGTGGCAGTCACATTATCGGGCGATTCGCAAATTGAACAGAGGGATTCCACACGCACCAAAGGTCACGAAGCCGTTGTGCCCCGGTTGCGCAACTTTTGCCCGAAGCGTTGCCGCCGCGGCCGGCGCGGTTGGTTCTTCCCTTCCCTGCCGACCCTGCCGGCGTGGCGGGGAAAAGTTCAGACGGGAATGAGCGCAGACGGTGTCAAGCCGCGGCACGTCGTTCTTTCCGGGTCTTTTCGGCGAGCTGCAGGACATGATAGCTGATGAGATGCGCTCGGCTCTGCTCTCCCTGCTTCTGACTTTGCTGCTGGTCCCTTCAGCCCCGCCGGCGGCTGCCGACATCGCGCCGGGCCTGACCGAGCAGACCATCGACGTCGAAGGCGCAGGAGTGCGCGACGTGCGCATCCGCGACCGATTGGTGGCGGTGCTGAACGAGATGCCGGGCATGGCGGGCATCGAGGTCGGCGTGCGCGAAGGGATCGTCACCTTGCAGGGCCGCGCGCCCGATGCCGAGTCGCTGGCGTCGCTGGACCAGATCGCCCGACGGCTGGAAGGCGTGGTCGCGGTGGACAACCGCATCGAAGTCACCACCGACGTCATGGAAAGGCTGACCCCGGTGCTGCAGCGGGTGCAGTATCAGGCCCGCCGGCTGCTGGCCCAACTGCCGGTGATGGGGGTGGCGGGGCTGGCCGGGCTGGCGATCGGCTGGGCGGGGTTCTGGTTGGCCGCGCGCCGCTGGCCCTGGGAGCGGATCGCGCCCAATGCCTTCATGGCCGAGGTGATGCGCCAGATCATCCGGCTGGCGGCCGTGCTGGCCGGCATCGTGGTGGCGCTGGACATCCTTGGCGCGCGGGCGCTGCTGGCGACCTTCCTGGGCGCGGCGGGTATCCTGGGCCTGGCCGTGGGCTTTGCCGTGCGCGATTCGGTCGAGAATTTCCTGGCCTCGGTGCTGTTGTCGCTGCGCAGCCCGTTCCGGCCCCATGACCTGGTCGAGGTGGGGGGCGACCTCGGGCGGGTGGTGCGGCTGACGGCCCGCGCCACGGTGCTGATCTCGCCCGATGGCAACCAGATCCGCATTCCCAACGCCACGGTGTTCAAGGCCCGAATCATCAACTTCAGCCGCCAGCCCGAGCGGCGCTTCACACTGGACCTGACGGTGGCCGCCGGCGCCGATCTGGCCCGGGCGCAGGAGGTGATGCGGGCGGTGCTGGAGAAAAGCCCCTTCGTTCTGGCCGCGCCACCGCCCTCGGTCTGGCTGGCGGAAGTGGCGGGCGGGCTGGCGCGGCTGAGCGCGGCGGGGTGGATCGACATGCGCGAGACCGGCTTCGAGATCGCCCGGGGCGAGGCGCTGCGGCGAATGATCGATGCCTTGCGCCTCGCCGGTGTGGCCATGCCCGGAATCGAGGCGGCGCCGGTGCAGGCAAGGCTGGCACATCCCGAGGCAGCAGCGGTACAGGCGGGGGCAGCGGCGGCCGCGCCCGAAGACCCCGGGCAGGACGAGGCGGTAGAGGCGATGGTCGATGCCGAGGCCAGCGAGGCAGGGCGCGAACAGTTGCTGGACGCGCGCACCCGCGACGAGTGATACCGTTTCCGGTTGATCGCTACGGCAGGCGCGGGGGGCGGGGTGACGCGCCTTCGAAGGCGCGTGCGAACGGGCCAATCACAAAGCCCGTTCTTCGCCATTGCGCATGCGACCCGAGCCAATCAACCGGATCTCGTATGATGCAGGCTCGGGCGGTGGAGAGAAAAACGCGGCGCGGATAATCCGGCGCCTTCGGGAAGAGGGCAATGCACCGTGAACCGGCCCGCGCGGCGACGGTGCCACGGCAGGGCATCCGGCGCTACTCGGCGGCCTGATCGGTGGTCTTCAACTCGAACCCGCGTTCGATCATGTCAGAGGGCGCGACCGGATAGTCGCCGGAAAAACAGGCGTCACAAAACTGCGGGCAGTTGTGGTTGCGCCCCTGCGCCTCGCCCGCCGCGCGGTAGAGCCCGTCCAGCGAGATGAACTTCAGGCTTTCGACGCCGATATAGGCGCGCATCTCTTCCTCGGTCATCCGCGCGGCCAGAAGTTTCGAGCGTTCCGGTGTGTCCACCCCGTAGAAACAGGGCCAGGACGTCGGCGGGCTGGCGATGCGGAAATGCACCTCGGCCGCGCCGGCCTCCAGGATCATTTCCTTGATCTTCTGGCTGGTGGTGCCGCGCACCACCGAATCATCGACCAGCACGATCCGTTTGCCCGCCACCAGCGCGCG
>SKNG01000210.1 GCA_007120685.1 Paracoccaceae bacterium
CGAAGGTTTCCAGGTCCTGGCATTTCAGGGTCTGGTCACCAAAGCTGCATTCGGTGCCCAGGCTGCGGCGCGAGGCCAGCGCGGCGATCTCATCCACCGGGAATTCCCGCTCGGCCAGGATGTTCAGCATTTCGCGACCCACATTGCCCGTGGCGCCCACAACGACGATTCGATAGCCCATGCCCGTGTCTCCTTCGGCAGCAGCAGGGGCGCCTTACATCAGGGTCTGCGCAGGATAAAGGGCCGAGATCGGCCGGGCCGGCATCAGGGCAGGGCGATATCGACCCAGACCAGCGCATGCCGCGCCGGCGCCGGTGCCCTGATCAGCCCGCTGTCCAGCACCTGCAGCCCGGCATCGGGCAGGATGTAGCTGGTGCGCAGCCAGCCCGGGCCTTGCGGGAAATGGGCCGTGGCGGTTGCTGGCGCGCCCGGCACGCGGGGTGGGCTGCTGGCAGGCGCCGGGTCCTGCAGGGCGGGATGGTCCAGCAGGGCGCGGATGGCCTGATGCATGCCGTCCCCGGCCGCCGGGTCCAGATTGGCGTTGCCGATCAGCACGTAGGGCGGCGCGGGCGGCGGCATCGGCAAGGCTCCGTCCAGCAGATGCAGCCAGAACATCGTCTCGTCATGGTTACGGCGCAGATTGCGCTGGTGCGGCCCGCCAAAGGCCGGCGGGCCGGCATGCCAGGCCAGCAGCGACAGGGGTGAGCCATCGGGCAACAGCACGGACACGTCCCAGAAGCCGGTGGTGGCCAGGCGCTGGATGTCGAACACCTGTTCCGAGGGGAAGGGCTGACCCTGATGCCGGGGCAGAAGCGCGCCGGGCAAATCGCGCCACAGGAAGGCAGAGAAATCTCGGGTTGCCGCGGTATCGATGGGCAGCCGCGACAGCACTGCCATGCCCGCGGCCCCAGCGAACCGGCCGAAGCCCTGCGCGTCATCCGGCGTGCCTGTGCGCCCGTCGCCATCCATGTCCAGCCCCGTGGCCATGCCGCGGTTGGGCAGGCGGGCATGGCGATGGGGCATTGCGTGGCCGGCTGCGGCCAGCAGGTCCTGAAACGCGGCCAGCGCCACCGCGTCCAGGTCGTAATCGAACCCCAGCAGGACCATGACATCGGGCCGGGCCGCGGCGATGACATCGCGCACGCGCAGCACATCCTCGGCCTCGGCCCGGATGTCGCGCAGCAGCAGGCCGGGCCCCTGACGGCTTAACTCGGTGTGAAACAGCGCCAGCCGCAGCCGATCCGGCGCCTGGGCCAGCGCATGGCCGGCGGTCAGGGACAGGACCACAAGCGCGACAACGATCACTCCGCAGAACGTCCAATTTGGCGCCACAGCGACCGGGACGTTCCGGCCGGTAGAGCGGGGATCAGGCCGTTGCCAGCGCATTGCCCTCGCTGTCGGCGAACTGCCGGCGGTTTGCCCGGATCATCCGCGCGACACGCAGCATCGCGATGCCCCGCATCAGCAGGCTGACCGGAATGATTGCCCACAACACGATGCCCCAGACAAACCCAAGCGGCGATTCCAGTGTCAGCGGCTGGACCAGCAGCGACGATGCCATGAACACACCTGGCAACAGAAAGGGCAGCGCCAGCCCCAGAGCGATGTTGATTCGTGCGGTGCGGATGAGCCGGGAGACCACATCATTGCCGGCGGTCGGATCGAAGGTGGGCAGATTGATCCAGACATTGAACGGCCCGCTGCCCAGCGGCCATAGCTTCAGCCGGATCGCCAGCGCAAAGCCCAGCACTGTGGCAATCCCGAGGGAAAGGGCAAGGGCAGCGCCATCATGGACAAGCTGCAGGTGCATCTGGGGCAGGTCTCCGGGCAGAGCGGCCACCAGCAGCCGCACCGGGCTGAAGGCGAAATCCAGAAACTGCCCGCAGCTTGCCGCCAGCGCTTCCACCCTTGCGCCGGGCCAGCCTGGCACCGTTTCAGCGCGCATCAACAGCGAAAGCGACACAACCATCAACCCAGCAAGCATGAACCGGCTGCGGTTGAACGGCGCGGCGAAGCGAAACTCGATGATGCCAGGGTATTCAGACGAGTATTCCGAAAACACGATCCCGGCCGCGAAAAGCGCCAGCAGCACCATCAGTTGAGCGGATTCGGTCGCTGTCTGGGGCACCAGCAGCGCCGGCAGCATGACCAGAACCGCCGCGAGCATTGCGCGCAGCATCGCGCCGCTGATATTGGCGTTCGGTCTCGGCTTGCTCATGGCCCTGCTCTGGCCCACCCCTGAAGGGGCGGAACCCTGCCTGTTCTTGAAGCCGGGACGCATCCGCACCGCGGCCTGCCTCATTCTTGCCACAATTCTGCCCATTTCCAGCGAATCCTGCAATAGCCGACTCTACAGTCAGCGCGCACCGTTGCTTTTTCGAGGAAAAACTGTCGCCGCTTTGCATCAACTTGATGAAAAAAGGAAGGCACCCCAAAAGGGGTGCCACAAGATATCGTGTTATTGCTACGCTCAGACCCAAGGATACTGGGTTTTCGCCTGTGCCTCGAAAACATCAATTGCAGATACTTTCTCCAGCGTCAGGCCGATATCGTCGAGCCCGTTGAGCAGGCAGTGCTTCTTGAACGGGTCGATCTCGAAGCCGAATACCGTGCCGTCCGAGGCGCTGACCGTCTGCGCCTCCAGATCGACGGAGATGCGGGCATTGGCACCCTTTCGTGCGTCTTCCATCAGATGATCCACCGCTTCCTGCGGCAACACCACGGGCAGGACGCCGTTCTTGAAGCAGTTGTTGTAGAAGATATCGGCGAAAGAGGTGCTGATCACGCAGCGGATGCCGAAGTCCAAGAGCGCCCAGGGCGCATGCTCGCGCGATGAACCGCAGCCGAAATTGTCGCCGGCGACCAGGATTTCCGCGTTCCGGTATGCGGGCTGGTTGAGCACGAAATCGGCGATCTCGTTGCCCTGGTCGTCATAGCGCATCTCGTCGAACAGCCCCTTGCCCAGCCCGGTGCGCTGGATCGTCTTCAGGTATTGTTTGGGAATGATCATATCGGTGTCGATATTGACCAGCGGCAGGGGGGCGGCGATGCCGGTCAAGGTTGTGAACTTGTCCATCGGTTTTCTCCGTCTTCATCAGGGTCAGGTCAGAGCCGGCGCGCCGCTGCCTTCGTGCGCGCCGTAAGGGTGGGCGGGGATCGGTCCCTGCGGGTTCAGGGCCCAGCGATAAATATTCACTATCTGCTGGGCCTTGCGTTCCCAGGTGTAGTGGCGGGTGACCTTTTGCAGGCCGTTGCGTGCCAGTGGCGCCAGGCAATCGGGGTCATCCAGGATCCGGCCCAGGGTGGCGCGAAAGGCCGCAATCACGCTTGCCCGGTCGCCCATCGGCACCTTGAAGCAGCAGGTTTCGTCGGCCAGCTCTGCCGGGCCGGCGTAATCACAGATCACCGGCACCACACCGGTTGCCATCGCCTCCAGCACCACGCCGCCGCCGAATTCTCGGATCGAGGGGAAGGTGAGCAGATGCGCCTGCGCCAGCACGTCCTGCACCTGGTCATGCGCCACCCAGCCGTGAAAGCGCACCGCCCCGTCGAGGCCGGCCTCGGAAGTCTGTCGGCGCAGTGCCGCTTTCATCGGGCCGGACCCAACAATGTCCAGCACCAGGCGACCATCGCGCAGAAAGGGCCGCGCGGCCTCGATCAGCATGTCCGGCCCCTTGTAGGGAACCAGCCGCCCGATGAAGACACCGCGCAACGGCAGGCCCGTGGGGGGGCTGGCGATGCGGCGAAAGCGCGCCGGATCGATACCGTTTTCCGGCATATGGACCACCTTGTTCCGGTGCCGGGCGGGAATCTCGGCCGCGGTTGCGCGAGAGCCGGCGATGATCACCCGACTGGCCGACAGCATGCGGATACGGGCCGGTGAAAAGCGGTAGAAGGCACGGAGGTAGGAAAGCATTTCGCGCTCGCGCCAGCGCTCGCGCTCAAACCCCGGGGGCCAGGGCACGCCGCCATTCAGCGGCCCCAGGATGAAGGGAACGCCCAGCCGGGCGCAGCGCGGCGCCAGGCTGCTGTTGGCCGTGGGGGTCAGGGGCGTGATCCGGTGGACGATGTCGAAAGCACGCGCCTTCAGCCGATCACGGAACTGCCGCCAGACCAGACGCTCGAAATAAGGGTAGGCCATACGGGAAATGATCGCGGTATGGATCGTCCAGCCGCGGCCCTCGCCCAGGCGCAGCCTTTCGGCGAGGCGATAGACCGGGCGGGCGACGGCCTCGGAGTCGATGGCTGTGAAGTCCTGACCCTCGACCAGCCCGGCCCGCAGGAAGGCACCGCGATTGCGCAGCTGCGTGACGATATGCACATCCGCCTTCTCGCGCAGGGCGGCGGCCAGGGACCAGCCAACCAGCGGCACGCTGACCCATTCGGGATTGGCGGCCTCGGCGATGACCAGCACCCGCAGGCGGCGCGGCGCCGGGGGCGATGTCATGCCGGCGCCATCAATTCCCGCACATCCGCCAACCGGCCCGTGACACCCGCCGCCGCGGCCATGGCCGGGCTCATCAGATGGGTGCGTCCGCCACGGCCCTGGCGGCCCTCGAAATTGCGGTTCGAGGTCGCCGCGCAACGCTCGCCGGGGGCCAGTTGGTCAGGGTTCATGGCCAGGCACATCGAACAGCCCGCCAGGCGCCATTCGAAGCCCGCATCGACGAAGATCTGCGCCAGACCCTCTTCCTCGGCCTGCGCGCGCACCAGGCCAGAGCCCGGCACCACCATGCCGCGTACCCCCGGGGCCAGCTTGCGGCCCTTCAGCACCGCGGCCGCGGCGCGCAGGTCCTCGATCCGGCCGTTGGTGCAGGAGCCGATGAACACCGCGTGGATGGGGATGTCGGTCAGCTTGGTTCCCGGTTTCAGGCCCATATAATCCAGTGAGCGCTGCGCCGCGCCGACCTTGCCGCCGCTGAAGCTTTCGGGCGCCGGTACCGCGCCGGTGATCGGCAGCACATCCTCGGGCGAGGTGCCCCAGGTAACCACGGGTTCGATATCCTCGGCCCGGATGGTGATCACCTTGTCCCACTGCGCGCCCTCGTCGGAATGCAGCGTCTTCCACCAGGCCAGTGCGGCCTCCCATGCCGCGCCCTTCGGCGCGTGGGGGCGGCCCATGACATAGTCGAAGGTCTTTTCGTCCGGCGCGATGAGCCCGGCACGGGCGCCGCCCTCGATGGCCATGTTGCAGACCGTCATGCGGCCTTCCATGCTCAGGTCACGGATTGCCTCGCCGCAATATTCGATAACATGGCCGGTGCCGCCCGCTGTGCCGATCTTGCCGATCACCGCCAGGGTGATGTCCTTGGCCGTGACGCCCGGGCGCAGCTTGCCGGTGATTTCCACCCTCATGTTCTTCGATTTCTTCTGGATCAGCGTCTGCGTGGCCAGCACATGCTCGACCTCGGAGGTGCCGATGCCATGGGCCAGCGCGCCAAAGGCGCCATGCGTGGCGGTATGACTGTCGCCGCAGACCACGGTCATGCCGGGAAGGGTCCAGCCCTGCTCCGGGCCGACGATATGCACGATGCCCTGGCGGATGTCGCTGACCGGATAGTAATGGATGCCGAAGTCGCGGGCGTTCCTGTCCAGCGCGTCGACCTGAATGCGGCTTTCCTCGTTGTCGATATGCTTGTCGCGGCCCTCGGTGGTGGGGACATTGTGATCCGGAACGGCGATGGTGCGGCCGGGCGCGCGCACGGTGCGGCCGGTCATCCGCAGCCCTTCGAAAGCCTGCGGGCTGGTGACTTCATGCACCAGATGGCGGTCAATGTAGATCAGACAGGTGCCGTCCGGCTGCTGGTCGACCAGATGGGCATCCCAGATCTTGTCATAGAGCGTTTTCGGGGCGGATGATTGATGAGCGGTCATGGCGCTGTCTCACTGGCTAATGGCTGTGGGCGGAAAGAGAGGCCGCGGCAGTGCACGGCGAGGCGCTCAGCGCAGTCGCGCAAGCACCGACCGATCCTGCCGGCAGAAACGCTGGGGCAGGCGAGCGCGGTCGGTCATGTCGAAGAAGCGCAGCATCAGCGGGTGATACGGCGAATCCGCAATGCTCGCAAGCTTTATGCGCAACGGCGGCGAGTCGCCGGACGCCAGCAATGCGGCTGCCAAGATCATTGAGAAGCAGGCTGTGCGATGCTATCTTTCAAGGGTCAGTCACGCAGGAGGACAGCATTCTGTCTTACATAGACCCGGCCACCCCCGTGGCCCCCGCCACAAGCCCCGCCCAAGCCGATTTCACGGGCGAAGATATTCTAGGGCTGGTCCTGCAATCGCTAGAAGACGACAAGGCCGAAGATATCGTGCAGATCAACCTGCGCGGGCGGTCGTTCATGGCCGACCATATGGTGGTGTGTTCAGGCCGGTCGTCACGGCAGGTGGGCGCGATTGCCGAGAAGTTGCTGGACCGACTGAAACAGGCGTTCCGCCTGTCGGCCCGGGT
This sequence comes from Paracoccaceae bacterium, assembly GCA_007120685.1. GTDB lineage: Bacteria > Pseudomonadota > Alphaproteobacteria > Rhodobacterales > Rhodobacteraceae > Pararhodobacter. The sequence continues at coordinate 6,449 of SKNG01000210.1, forward strand.
GGAAGGCAAGGACACCGGCGACTGGGTGCTGATCGACACCGGCGATGTGGTGATCCATGTCTTCAGGCCCGAGGTTCGGGAATTCTACCAGCTTGAGAAGATGTGGCAGATGCCGGCGGAGGGTGGCGCCGCCTGATGCAGGTGCATCTTTGTGCCGTGGGCCGGTTGCGCAGGGGGCCGGAACGGACGCTGGTGGATGATTACACTGCACGCTTCAACCGAACCGGACGGTCACTTGGGCTGGGGCCACTAAGCGAGCATGAGATCGAGGACAGGCGAGGCGGCGGCATGGAGGCCGAGGCGGCGCTGCTACGCCGGATTTGTCCCGGGGGTGCCATACGCGTTGTTCTGGACGAGCGCGGAAACCAGATGAGTTCGCCCGCGCTTGCAGAGCGGCTAGCCGGGTGGCGTGACCGCGGGGAAGGGGCGGCGGTGTTCTTCATCGGTGGCGCGGACGGCTTGGCACCGGGATTGCGCGACGAGGCGGATCTGTCACTCTCGCTTGGCCCGTTGGTCTGGCCGCACATGCTGGTGAGGGTCATGCTGGCGGAACAGCTCTACAGGGCGGCGACAATCCTTGCGGGCACGCCCTACCACCGGCGTTAGTGCGCGGGCGCATCCATGCCGGGCTTCCAACATGCCGTGACGAACCGGGTAAGTGCGGTCCGACGAGCGCTGTGCGTCCAGAGCCGTCAAGCGCGTGAAGCGCTTGCTCCGGCGGGTCGCGGTGAACCCCGCCATCAGATCTGGGACGGTTCGAGCCGTGACGCCATCAAGTCGATGCTCGAAGCAGCGGTGGCGTGAGCGAGGCGGAAAACCAGTTAGAAAAGTCCGGAACCTGTTCAGATCAACCGAACCACCTTTGAGCCATCGAACGATAAGGGGCTGGTGGCCGCCCTGAAGGATGAGGGACTGAAACGGTGGGATCAGACCGGTGGCGGGCCGCGAACGACACGCAGGGCCAAGTAACCACGAACAGCACCAGAAAGAATACAAAAATTATCTGCGCAAACAATGTGGCCGCCCCTGCGATACCGGTAAATCCGAAAGCGGCAGCTACCGGGTAAGCGCGACGCCGATCCCCTCCTGCCATTTCTGACGTGAAGCCAGCATTCTGCACGCACTCGTGCAGTGGAGGTGTTGGATTTGGAGAGAGATGGCAAAATGGGCGTCCATTTGGACG
>SKNG01000047.1 GCA_007120685.1 Paracoccaceae bacterium
CCCGTGCGCGCCGCTCGACGCCGGCGCGGGGGCAGGGCCCGGCTAGCCGTCGCGCAGCCAGATCAGATAGGCGGCAATGGCTTCCCTGTCCGCGCTGGGCAGTTGCTGCATATGGGCCACGACGTCGGCCATCGAACCGCCCACGAAGTCAAATTCCGGGGTGATGCCGGATTGCAGGTAGTTCGCCACGTTGCGGGCTGTCCAGTCGCCCGGGATCGCCGGGATGCGCCCCCGGCCCGAGGGGTTGGGCGCCCCGGCCATCCATTGATCCGTATCCAGTGCGCCCAGGGCGTTGCGCGGGGTGTGGCATTCGGCGCAGTGGGCCAGCGCCTCGGACAGGTAGCGCCCGCGCAGGATTTCCGCGTCCTCGGGCTCGGGCGTGGCGAAGGCATCGGTCAGATGCAGCCGTTTCCACAGCCCCACCGCGCGCCGGATGCTGAAGGGAAAGCGCAGCTCGTGCGGCTCTGACGGTGTGGCGTCGGCGGGCAGGGTCTGCCAGAAGGCCCAGAGATCGGCCAGATCCTGCGGCTCCATCCGGATGTAGCTGGTATAAGGGAAGGACGGGTAGTAATGCCGCCCCCGCGGCGAGATGCCAGCAAGGGTGGCCTGGGCGAATTCCGTCAGCGTCCAGCCGCCCAGTCCGTGTTCGTTATGCATCGAGGTGTTAGGCACCACGAAGGTGCCGAAATCGCTGGCCAGCCGGCGGCCGCCGGAAAGGACCAGGCGGTCTTCGGCAGGTGCGTCCATGGCGATGCCGGGGGTGGCGTGGCAGCCAGCGCAGCCCGCCGCCCAGAAGACCTGCGCGCCGGCCTCGGCGTCGGCGTCGAGCGCGGCAAGCTCTGTCAGGAAATCCTGATCCAGCGGGCGTGGCGCGCTGAGCGTCCAGGCCATAGCAGCGCCAAGCAGCGCCAGCCCTGCCGCCCCCAGCCCGAGGCGCCGCCAGACCCGGCCAGCCATGGCGGGCGCTTAGTCCGCCGGCCCGCGGAATTCCTGATGGCAGGCCTGGCAGGTGCCGCCCAGGCCGCCCAGCGCGCCCTGTAGGCTGGCCAGGTCGGTGCCGGCCGCGCCCTGCATTGCTGCTGCCGCGTCCTGCAGCGCGCCGAAGCGGTTGGCGAAGCCTTCCAGATCATCCCAGATCGCCGGCAGGGCGCGGGTGTTGTCGATCGATTCGTTGTCCGTGCCCTCGGGCCAGAGGCGGCTCTGGTCGTGGCGGGTCAGGTGATAGAGGTTGTCGGCGGCGGTCTGCGCCATATCGGCGTCATACTCGATCTCGCCCTGCGCCATGCCGGCCAGAACGCCAACGTTGAACGCGAAGAGCTTGAACTGCCCCTGGCGCGCCTCCACAGCCGGGTTGTCGGCCAGCGCGGGCAGGGTCAGCGCCGCGGTCAGGGCGGCGGCGAGGCCGAGGCCGGTGAGTGTGCGGGTCATGGCGAGTCTCCCATTCATGTTCTGGTTGTCGGGTGAAGGTAACCGAAGACAGATGACATGCAAGCGACACGGCGCAATTTCCTTGCCGGGCCGTGCGCAGCAAGGCAAATCATGGCAAGCTGCCCTGAAAAACGGCGCGTGTCCGGGTGGTCCGGATGTCTGACATCAGAGCGCAGGAACGCGCGATAGAACGCCAGACATTCACGCCGGCGCTCGTGGCGGTCGCTATTCGGCCACCACCAGCGCGTGACGCTTGCGTCCGGCGGTCAGTTTTAGCGGCTCTGCCAGATCATCGCTGCGGATCAGACGCCCGGCGTCGCTGACCGGCGTATCGTTCAGCCGGGCGCCGCCCTCGGCGATCAGGCGCTTGGCCTCCTTGCCGGATTTCGCCAGACCGGCGCGCACGAAAAGCTGCGCCAGGGTGACGCCCTGCGCCGCTTCCGCGGCCCCAAGGGTGACACGCGGCAGTTCGTCGCCCACGCCGCCGGCCTCGAACACCGCGCGGGCCGTGGCTTCGGCCGCCGCTGCCGCCTCGGCCCCGTGGCATAGCCGCGTCACCTCATTGGCCAGCACCACCTTGGCCTCGTTGATCTCGGCCCCGGCCAGCGCGCCGAGGCGGTTGCATTCATCGACCGGCAGCTCGGTGTAGAGCTTCAGGAAGCGGCCGACATCGGCATCGGTGGTGTTGCGCCAGAACTGCCAGAAGTCATAGGGCGCCAGCATGTCCGCGTTCAGCCAGACCGCGCCGCCGGCCGATTTGCCCATCTTCCGCCCGTCCGAGGTGGTCAGCAAGGGCGTGGTCAGCCCGAAGACCTGCGCATCAGCCACGCGGCGCGTCAGGTCCACGCCATTGACAATATTGCCCCATTGATCCGACCCGCCCATCTGCAACAGGCAGCCGTGCCGGCGATGGATTTCAAGGAAATCATAGGCCTGCAGGATCATGTAGTTGAATTCCAGAAACGACAGCGATTGCTCGCGGTCCAGCCGGGATTTCACGCTGTCGAAGCTCAGCATCCGGTTGACGCTGAAATGGCGGCCGATGTCGCGCAGGAAGTCGAGGTAGTTCAGACCGTCCAGCCACTCGGCATTGTTCAGCATCAACGCCGCGCCGTCGCCATAGGTCAGGTATTTGTCGAACACCTGCTGCATTCCGGCGATATTGGCGTCGATCTGCGCCGGGCTCAGCAGCGGCCGTTCCTCGGCGCGGAAGGAGGGATCGCCCACCTTGGTGGTGCCGCCGCCCATCAGGGTGATCGGTTTGTGCCCGGTCTTCTGCAGCCAGCGCAGCACCATGATGTTCAGCAGATGCCCCACATGCAGCGACTGCGCGGTGGCATCATAGCCGATATAGGCCGGCACCGTGCCCTTTGTCAGCGCCGCGTCCAGCCCCTGCAGGTCGGTGCAATCGGCAATGAAGCCGCGTTCGTCCAGCACCCGAAGAAACTCGGATTTCGCCCGGTAGGTCATGTCCAGATTACCCTCGCAGCCGTCGCGCAATGGATATAGACCGAAGCAAGGGGCAAGGGAAAGCCGGGAAGATGGGGCGCAGCGCGGGGCCGGGAAAGAGGAAATTGGGGCAGCGGATACTCGGAATGATGTCGGGCACCTCGCTGGACGGGGTGGACGCGGCGGTGCTGGAAACCGATGGCATCGATATCCTGGGTTTTGGCGATACCGCCTATCGGCCCTTCACGGCGGCGGAACGGACGGTGCTGCGCGCGGCGCTGGGGCGCTGGCCGGGCGAGGCGGGGGTGGCCGAGGCGGCGGAACTGGTTGAGACCGCGCATGCCGAACTGATCGCGCGGTTTCAGGGCGTCGATATGGTGGGGTTTCACGGCCAGACGCTGGCGCATGACCCGGGCGGGCGGGGCACGCATCAGGCCGGATCCGGCGATGTGCTGGCCGAGGTGACGGGCCTGCCGGTGGTGTGGGATTTCCGTTCGGCCGACATGCGGCTGGGCGGGCAGGGGGCGCCGCTGGCGCCGTTCTATCACCACGCGCTGGCGCGGCATCTGCGGCTGGACGGGCCGGTGGCGTTTCTGAACCTCGGCGGGGTGGCGAATCTGACCTGGGTGGATCCGGGCGTGCCGGCGCCGGAGCATGCCTGCCTGGCCTTCGATTGCGGGCCGGGCATGGCGGCGATGGATGACCTGATGCAGGCACGGCGCGGGGTGGCGCGGGATGAGGGGGGCGCGCTGGCCGCCGAGGGCACGGTGGCCGAGGCGGCGCTGGCGCGGTTCGCCGATCAGGCGTTCTTTCGCCGGGTGCCGCCCAAATCGCTGGACCGCGCCGCCCCGGTGCCGGATGTGGCGGGATTGGACGACGCCGATGCGCTGGCCACGCTGGCCGCTGGAGTGGCAACAGGCGTGGCGCTGGGGTTCGAGCATTTTCCGGCGGCGCCGGCGCGGCTGCTGGTCAGCGGCGGCGGGCGGCACAATGCCTGCGTAATGGCGATGGTCGCGGCGGCCTGCGATTGCCCGGTAGAGTCGGTTGAGGCGCAGGGGCTGGATGGCGACATGATCGAGGCGCAGGCCTTTGCCTATCTGGCGGCGCGGGTGGCGCGGGGCTTGCCGACCTCGGCGCCGGGCACGACCGGCGTGGCCGCGCCGGTGGGTGGCGGACGCGTCAGCCGGCCGGAGGGATAGGGCGGGAAGGGGTGAAACGCGCCTTCGAAGGCGCGTTTCACGGGCCTTCCAAGGCCCGTTTTCGCCCGGACCCGGTTGGCACCGCAGGCAGTGAGCGATGCGCCAAGCACCATGCGTCATGTGCCCCAGGGTCAGGCCCGCCCGCCCTCGATCACCCGCCAGCCGGCCCGGCCCGGCACCGCGCCCACAGCCGTCGTTGTCGTTTCGGGCGCTTGCGCGTGGGGCTCGGTCCGCAGTGGGGCGCTGGGCTCAGGGTTGGGGGGGATCCGGCCGGTGGTCATGGGGTCGGCGGGCGCTGCAGCGGCGGGCGGGAAGAGCGGGCTTGCCGCCCCGGCCAGATGAAAACGGCGCGGGGTGCGGCCGGGCTGGCCATGGGTTTCCAGCACGCCCAGCAGCCGGGTGATGCGGCCCGCGCTGTCGGTCAGCGGCAATAGCACCATCTGCCCGTCCATCGCCGGCCGGCCCAGCCCGCGCGGTGCGCGCAGTGGCAGGCGCACGCGGGCGCCATGCGCCACCTGCCTTACCGCCTCGGCCAGTTCCTCGCGCGCCGGCGGGGCCATCAGGCAGCACAGCGGCATCCCCCGCGGCTCCATCCCCAGCGTGTTATACAGGCTCTGCCCGGCCAGCCGCAGCCGCGCCACGCCGGGGGCCACGATCTCGGCCACGAACATGAACTCCAGCGCCGGCGCCAGACGCGCCGGATCCAGCTCTGCCCGCGCCGGGGCGATGCGGTCGCCGCGCAGCCGGTCCCACTTCGCCAGCACCAGATCGACCGCGGAAAACCGCAGTCGCCCGGTGCCGCGCAGCAAATGCGGCAGGCGCAACCGCCCAACCAGGCCACCGGTCGGGCCGGACTCCGACGGTTGCGGAGCGCAGGTTTCGGGCGCATCGGTCATGGCGGGACCTCCTGTGCAGGCGTCCCTGCCAGCACGGGCTGGCCTTCGGGGCGCTTGACGGTTTACGGTGTGACAACAAGTCTTAATCACGCCTTAATCTAGTCGATTTTCGGCAAATGTGGTGGGGATTCGAGCCAAATGGTTAAAGCCGCATGATCCGTTCGATGACCGGTTATGCCAGCCGCAGCGCCGAGCTTTCAGTGCCGAGCGCATTGTCAGAGACTGCGGCGGCGCCGGGGGTGCGGCTTTCCTGCCAGTGGGAATTGCGTGGTGTCAACGGGCGCGGACTGGACCTGCGTTTTCGCCTGCCCGACTGGCTGGACGGGCTGGAGCCGCTGTTGCGCAAGCGGCTGGCGGGGCGGCTGGCGCGGGGCAATGTGACGCTGTCGCTGCGCCTGACGCGGGCCGACCCGGGCGCGGGTATGCGGCTGAACGCGCCGGTACTGGAGGCGGCGCTCGCTCTCTTGGCCGAGGCCGAGGCGCGGGCCAAGGCGCGCGGGCTGGTGCTGGCCGCGCCCACGGCGGCCGACCTCATGCATCTGCGTGGGGTCCTGGACAGTGGGCAGGACGAGATTGCCGCGGCGCCGTTGTTGCCGGCGCTGGAGGCCGAAGCCGAGGCGCTGATCGCCGATTTCGACGCCGCGCGCGCGGCCGAGGGGGCGGCGCTGGCGGATATTCTGAATGGCCAGATGGACCGGATCGAGGCGCTGGTGGCCGAGGCCCGCGCGCTGCTGCCCGAACGCCAGGGCGATCAGGCGCAGGCGGTCCGCGGCGCACTGGCGCGGCTTGCCGATGCCCCGCCGAACGGGATGGCGCAGGTCGATCCGGGGCGGCTGGAGCAGGAACTGGCGCTGATCGCCATGCGCGGCGACGTGACCGAGGAACTGGACCGGCTGACCGCCCATGCCGGCGCCGCCCGCGCGCTGCTGGCCGGCGGCGCCGGGCCGGTGGGGCGCAAGCTGGACTTCCTGATGCAGGAATTCAACCGCGAGGCCAACACGCTAGGCGCCAAGGCCCAGCACGCCGGGCTGACCCGGATCGGGCTTGACCTGAAGGTGGTGATCGACCAGATGCGCGAGCAGGTTCAGAACGTGGAGTAACCGATGCAGCGACGCGGGCTTGCGATCATCCTGTCCTCGCCCTCGGGCGCGGGGAAATCGACGTTGGCGCGGCGGCTGATGGGCTGGGACGCGACGCTGAAATTCTCGGTCTCGGCCACAACCCGGGCGCCGCGGCCGGGAGAGACGGACGGGGTGGAGTATTTCTTCCGCTCGCGCCCGGAATTCGAGGCGATGGTGGCGGCGGGCGAGATGCTGGAGCATGCCGAGGTCTTCGGGAACCTCTACGGCACGCCGAAAGGGCCGGTCGAGGCCGCGATGGCCGAGGGGCGCGACACGCTTTTCGACATCGACTGGCAGGGCGGACAGCAGATCCGGCGCTCGGTGCTGGCCAAGGACGTGGTGTCGATCTTCATCCTGCCGCCCTCGATTGCCGAACTGGAGGGCCGGTTGCGCCAGCGCGCGCAGGATAGCGAGGATGTGATCGCCGGCCGGATGGCGAAATCGCGCGACGAGATCAGCCATTGGGCGGAATATGACTATGTTCTGGTGAATCGCGATCTGGACCGGACCGAGGCCGAGTTGCGCACGATCCTGCAGGCCGAACGCGCCCGCGCCGACCGCCAGCCCTGGCTGAGCGATTTCGTGCGCGGGCTGAACGGGGAATACGAGGCGCGCCGGAAGGGAGAGACGGCATGATCTATGCACTGGGCGAGATGCGGCCCGAGATCGACGCGGATACCTGGGTGGCGCCGAATGCGGCGGTGATCGGGCTGGTGCGGCTGCGGGCCGGGGCCTCGGTCTGGTTCGGCGCGACGCTGCGCGGGGATACCGAGTGGATCGAGATCGGTGAGGGCTCGAACGTGCAGGAGGCGAGCACGCTGCACACCGATATCGGCTTTCCGCTGACCATCGGGCGCGGCTGCACCATCGGGCATAACGTGATCCTGCATGGCTGCACGATCGGCGATGGCAGTCTGGTGGGGATGGGGGCCACGGTGCTGAACGGGGCGCGGATCGGCCGGGATTGCCTTATCGGGGCCGGCGCGCTGGTGACCGAGGGCAAGGAGATCCCGGACGGGTCGGTGGTGATGGGCGCGCCGGGCCGGGTGGTGAAGGAACTTAGCGCCGAGCAGCGGGCGCGGCTGCGCCTTGGCGCCGAGCATTATGTAGAGAACATGCGCCGCTTCCGGGGCGGGCTGGAGCCGCTCGATGCGGTTGCATTGGGGGCACCGCTGGGTGGGCCGTGAGGGAAGAACGGCCTTGAAGAAAGGCCGTTGCAACGCGGTTGAAGAAACCGCGTTGGTTGCGCCCGGAACGACGGTTGGGCTGCTACCTGCTGGCGGAGTGGCGACTGGCAGGGTCACTCTGGCTGGTTGCCGCCCTGTTTTTCGGCCTTTCCTGCTTCCAGCCTGACCTGCAGGTCCTGCAGCACCGCCAGCCGGATCGCCGTGGCCAGGCCCTGATCGCCGCGCGCGGCGTCGATTTCGCTGGCCAGCGCGTTGATGGCCAGCCCGCGGCGCCGGGC